>JAQTVL010000287.1 GCA_028706835.1 Phycisphaerae bacterium
AGTCTTGTTCACCATGAATGTCCCATAGATATCTGCATCCCTCAGCCATTCCAGCCCTTTCGCGGTTTCCTTGTAGATCTTCCATGCACTCCCGCCATGCCCGGCAATATCCCTTGTCCACCACAAGGCAGTCTTTGGGTCCTGCAAGAACTTCCAAGGTCCCGCTCTCATGATTCCAGTAACTCTTCTAATTGCCCACAGGTTGCGCCCAGCCCTCCCAATCTGAGTGACGACCTTGGCTCCACCAAAGACCGCCTGCGCTAGCCGGTATATCATCCGCGGCGACGGACGGGCCCCGGCCCGTTTCACGTAAGGCGCTGGGTCAGTTACTTCGCCCGGCACATTGCTCAGCGCGGTTGCGATCATCTCAAGATTGGCGTCCAAGGCTTGATCGGCATTCAGTTTCTTGTCAGACGCCCAACTCAACTCTGTCTTCGAGAAAAGCCCCCCGACGGTCTGCCCAGTATTAATCGCCGACCTTACCCACTTCAGCGCCCTCAGTTGCTGCGACAGAGGATCTATCGTGAACTCCTGATGCCACTTGCGAGAAAGGATATTGCGCTCTTCCTGCGCATCGCGTTCATCGTTCAAGCGAGCTTCCACGGACGCAAGTAGTTGTTTGACGTGTTCTTTCGCCACCGCTTCCGCAATGTGCAGTCCAAGTTCCCCCTGGATATCCGCGAGCGTTATCCGTGCGAGTTCTTCCGCAGCATTCTGTGTGTCGTTTTGCTCCTTAATAGGTATAACCCATGCGAACTTGGCTGAGAGCCGGGCCATGGCCTCGTTGGCGGCGTCCGGTGCAACGTCGTTAGCTATGACACTGTTGGAGAAACGCGCAAATATCCACCCTGACCCGCGCCGGAAGTTTGCCACATCCGCGATCACCGAAGGAGCGAATTCCCCCCCCCTCGCCCGCGACAGCAAATTGTCAATGGCGGAGCCATATTCGTCACAGAGTGCTTGTACTTGATCTTCAAACACATCCAGCCCCATCGGGTCCGTCCCGTTGATCGGGTCGCTGTTAATCATGTCGCCGAGGTTGTTGCCGTCGCCGTAGCCGTTGGGGTCGCGGCTGAGGGACACGCCCAGCGGCGGGCGGAAATACACGTTCCGCACCTGGTTGTTGCCCGTTTCCGGGTCCAGCCGATAGCCGGAGTTGGCGATCTCGTTGCCGAACGTGTTGCTGGCCCGCGACTGCCACTGGCTGGCCGACGTGTCAGCCCCGGCGGCGTCGACCTCGCCGTTCAGCACGGTTCGCTCGCCGTAGGGCGAATACACGTATCGCTCCACCACCTGCCCGGCCGGGTTCACCAACGCTGTCACGTTCCAGTTCGCGTCCTGGGCGTAATACAGCGTCTCGTCGATCACGCCGTCACCGGTCGTGTCGCGCCAGCGGCAGACCAACGCGTCCACGTAGCGCTGGTCCCACAGATACTGGACATAGGGGTCGGGGGCTGGGGACTGGGGGTCGGAAACGTTCGTCGCCAGCCGCTCCTCCAGCACCTGCCAGTTGTCGTTGTAGTAGTAGTCCGTCCGGTCGTAGCCGGTGATTTCCTCCGGGGCCTCCGCGTCGTCCCGGCGGGCCACGATCTTCGCCGTCCGGTAGCCGCGGGGGTCGTAGGCGTAACGGGCGATCAGCCCGCCGGCGTGGTGCCCGCCGCCGCTCGTGTCGTCGGCGTAGGCTGCCACCAAGTGGTTCCATGCGTCGTACTCGTAGTGCCGCGTGCCGTCGAACGTCATGTTCCCGGCCGCGTCGTATTGCGGCGTGGCCGCTCCCGGCCCGGTGATCGACGTGATCTCGTTGGCCGCGTTCGCCTCGCGGGCCTGGGTTTCTCCCGCCTCGATCGCCCCGTTGCCGCTGGTGTCGTTGCCGAACGAGCCCCAGTTGCCCAACTGGTCCAGCGACCAGCTCTGCGAGCCGCCCGCCGGGGCGACAATGCCGGCGTAGTCCGGGAACCCGGCGCCCCCGCCCAGGCTGCCCCGGCTGGAATGCGTCAGCCGGCCCAGGCCGTCGTAGGTATACCACTCGTCGAGCGTCTGCCCAGCCGATCGGCCGGCGGTGTTCTCGCGGAATTGCCGGTTCCCAGCCGCGTCATAGCCGTAGCGGAACTCGTCGGCCGCGTTGCCGGCGACCGTCCACTTCTGATCGACCACCCGGCCGAGCCGGTCCAGCCCGGCCGACCCGGTCGCCCCGTAATCGAGCGTCAGGCCGCCAGCCACCGCGGGATGTGACACGCTGACAATCGTCGATCTCCCCAGATACGAATACGCCACAAACGTCGTCCCGCCGCCCGCCACCCCGCTCGGCCGGCCCAGCCCGCTATTCACCGCGCCGCTGTAGGCGTATTCTAACACCGCCCCAGCCGGATACGACACCGTCTGCGTCTGCACAAACACGGAGTTCGTCTCACCCGCGCCGGGCGGTCAGGTCCCCCCCTTGAAATCTGACTCTTGAAATCTGACTCTGGCCGCCCCCCAGGCGACCCGCGAGCCATGTTCCACGTGGAACAATCCTCCGACCTTCCCTCTCCTCGGGGAGAGGGAGCGAGGGCGAGGGGCAGTTCCTCCGACCAATGTTCCACGTGGAACTGTATTATGCGACTAATACACTGGCCACGAACACGCTATGGCGCACTGCGAACAGCGATATTATCGGACGCGCCCGCCGGGAGGCTGACACCGGGTTTTCAAACCGTTTCTGGCCGTTGCTGCGAGGGGCAAACCACACGCCGAACGTGCCAATCCGGAGCAAACCCGGCGATCGGGTGAAACTCGTCGCCACCCGCCCACCGCCCCGGGAATCCCGGCCCGCCGGGACCCGTCGCTCAACTCCGACAGGTCGCGCGGCTCCAGCATCACGGTGCGATGTTCGTCACCCTCGCGGCCCACGCTGTTACCGCCGGAACGGAGCGCCCACGCGAGCCAACCGTCTATTCGGATTCCAAGGATTTGTTGTCTCGGGCATCAACGCCCGCACATCTTTCTCACACAGGTCGCTGGTCCATTGCACCGACGACAATACATCGTGATCCCTCCTCCTGCCCTACCTCCCAGGCCATCGCACAGCAAGTTGGCAACAGATCGTGACCCCTTTTCTCCTCCATCGGCCCGCTCCTGGCCTCGCCAAATGTCGTGAAGGTGATCCACAACGCCAGCTTCGAGGAGGCCGTCTTCGCCGAGAGCGGCCTGCCGATCGCCAACATCTTCGACACGTGCCAGGCATCACGCGACTCCCGGCCTGACGCCGACGGCCATCGGCTCGATCAGGTGGTTGCACGCGAACTCGGCCTGCGGATGGACAAGACCTGCCAGAAGGCCGACTGGCGCAGGCGACCGCTCAGCCAGACAATGATTGACTACGCCGCGTTAGATGCCGAGGTCATGATTGCCCTGCATCACGTGCTCGCCGCGGAGTCGTAGGCAGCGGCAGGTTGGCTCCACCGCGTAATCACGAAAGAACTGGCTGTTCTGTGGCAGCGACAACGGCGGGGCCACCGCCGCGATCATGTTCAGCCTGATTGCCAGTTGCCAACGCCACAAGATCGATCCCTTCGCCTACCTCAAGGACGTGCTCACCCGCATCGCCGCCACGCCGGTCAGTCAGTTGCGCGACCTGCTGCCGGACAGGTGGAAGCCGGCCGATACGTGACCATCCGAGCCCATGATTCATAACGGCGTCTCGGCACCCTGTTTGGCCCCGGCATCATACGCTTGCTCTTCAAACCATTGAATGGAGGAGAAGCGGCTATCCAACTTCAGAACCCGATCAAGAGCCGTCAAGACTCTCTTGAGTTCGCCGCCACTCGTCCGGTGGAATAAGCGATGGAGCACCGATCGCTTCTCCCGCACCAGCAGCAGCCATGGGCCAGGTTGCTGAAGTAGGCACCATTCCAGGCTGTTGTGAAAAGGGATTTCGAAGCGCCACCCATAGAAAAGATGTTGCTGCGGGTTCGATACCTCGAACCCCACCTCGCGGAGGGCCTTCACAAGTGCCTCCGCAACCAGGCGGCCATCCGGCACCAGAGGACTTCCCGCGGGCGTCCACTTCGCCTCATTTGGAAAACCAGTCGCTTCAAAAGTCACCAAAGATCGTATTGCCATTGCGGACGTCCTTAGCATCGTCACCGGGCTACTCATCATCGTTGCTCATCCACCACCAGAGACCCCCTGCTCCCGCCGCGGCAGCTCCACCAGCCGTAACCTTGAGTGCTGCTGGACTGCCATACCACAGCCTCCCGGGCAGGCCTGGCCTCTGAAGACCAATTGCCTTCCCGCTCCATGATCCGCCAATCGCGTCGGGGAACGCTGTGCCCTTCCAGTTCAGGTCGGCGAAGTAGTGTCGCTCATAAAACCGCCCGATGGAGATGCCCTCGGGCTTCATCACGTTGAGAGGGCTTTCGGAGATGATCTCCGGCAGATCCCAGCGACGGGGAAGGAAATGGTGGCCCCAGCCATCGTAAGGCTGGGTCAGATACTTCGCCTGGCCGGGCGTGAAGCCCTGCCCGCGGAAGTGCATGTATTCGCCGAACTGCTCGCCGTACGCCGTCCGCAGTTGCGCCCCCCGGCTCAAGACCTGTGCTTCGCCGGACGCATATCCTCTAACTGGGGCAGATCGGAAGAACGACGCAAAACGGTTCCACGCTTCGAACCCCATCGCCCGGGTATAGTTGACCGCCCCAGCAACTGCCGGAACAGCGGCCGCATAGATGGGCCTGGCAATCGCCGCGCCACCCCTGGCACCGGCATAGATTTCGATGAGCAGCGCTGTGTACCCGGCGAGTTGTCCGCCGAAGTTCCCCGCCTGCATCAACGGGTCGCCACTGGCTTCAGCAAAATCCACGGCCTCGTCAGCCTCCCTTTGGAGGACCGGCTCCTTCCCCATGAGTTTCATCGGAAGCCATGACGCGATATTCCAGAAAATAGCAACGCCGCCCGCTGCTCGCTGAGCAAGCTGCTTTGATCCGGGGTCATAGTCTTCATCGTCCGCTTCTGCGTACCAGCGACGCCAAACCCATTGCTCGTACGTCAGTATGTTCTCCGGGCTCTTCATATGACACATCGCCATTCCACGAGCCGCCGTCGCATACTCGCGCTCGTATTCGGAGCGGAGTTTGGGATCCTCAAGGAGGCTTGTTCGTGACTGGACTTGTGTCTGCGACCGGAATGGGTCCCGCGTATAGATCGTGACCGTACGCGGAACCGGGAGAAACGAAACATCGTGAACCCCGTCGTCCAACCCCATTGCGTCAGTCCGGTTGATCGGATTGCTGTTAATCATGTCGCCGAGGTTGTTGCCGTCGCCGTAGCCGTTGGGGTCGCGGCTGAGGGACACGCCCAGCGGCGGGCGGAAATAGACGTTCCGCACCTGGTTGTTGTCCGTCTCCGGGTCCAGGCGATAGCCGGAGTTGGCGATCTCGTTGCCGAACGTGTTACTGGCCCGCGACTGCCACTGGCTGGCCGACGTGTCGGCCCCGGCGGCGTCCACCTCGCCGTTCAGCACGATCCGCTCGCCGTAGGGCGAATACACGTATCGCTCCACCACCTGCCCGGCCGGGTTCACCAACGCTGTCACGTTCCAGTTCGCGTCCTGGGCGTAATACAGCGTCTCGTCGATCACCCCGTCACCGGTCGTGTCGCGCCAGCGGCAGACCAGTGCGTCCACGTAGCGCTGGTCCCACAGATACTGGACATGGGTATCGGGGGCTGGGGACTGGGGGTCGGAAATGTTCGTCGCCTGCCGCTCCTCCAGCACCTGCCAGTTGTCGTTGTAGTAATAATCCGTCCGGTCGTAGCCGGTGATTTCCTCCGGGGCCTCCGCGTTCTCCCGCCGGGCCACGGTCTTCGCCGTCCGATACCCCCGGCCGTCGTACTCATACCCGGCGATCAGCCCGCCGGCGTCGTGCCCGCCGCCGCTCGTATCATCGGCGTGGGTAGCCACCAAGTGGTTCCATGCGTCAAATGCGTAGTGCCGCGTGCCGTCGAACGTCATGTTCCCCGCCGCGTCGTACGTCGGCGTGGCCGCCCCC
>JAQTVL010000288.1 GCA_028706835.1 Phycisphaerae bacterium
CTCGGAAAACGGCTGCGGCGACTGTCATGTGCCGCACAGGGCCCTCAAATCGACCGATCCGAACGCCAGTTGGGGCGTGCCGTTGTGGAGTCCGGCCCAGACATCCGACGGCCTGCCGACGTTCACGCTCTACAGCAGTCCGACGTTCAATGCCCTGTCCACCGGAATCACCCAGCCTGACGGGGCCAGCAAGTTGTGCCTCGGCTGCCACGACGGCACCTACACCGGCGTGTCGGCTGCGCACATGTTCGGCGCGGGCAAGGCCATGACGCTGTCGGAGTCGCACCCGATCAGTTTTCGCTACGACACGGCGCTGGCCAACAGCCCGAGCCTGCACGTGGCCGGCGAGTTGAAGGACCCCTCATCGTCGCCGTCGAACGTGAGCGCGAGCGGGACGATCGCCACCGACCTGCTCGATGACCACGGCAAGATGCAATGCACGTCCTGCCACGACGTCCACTCGAGTGCCAAGGACACGACCATGGCCCTGCGATTCGACAACACCACATCGACGATGTGCCTGACGTGCCACAACAAGTAGGGCTCACTCCGCCCCGCCGACCACCATCTCCGAAATCTTCAGGTGCGGGCCGCCGCAGTCGGTCGGCACGCCCTGGCCGAGCTTGCCGCAGACGCCGGGGGCCGCCATCTCGAAGTCCCGGCCGACCATCTCAATCCGCATCAGCGTTTCGAGCACCAGGCCGCTGACCGACACGTCGCGCAGCCATTCGCCCAGCCGGCCATGCTCGATCCGCCGGGCGGAGTCGGCCCGGCAGACGAACTGGCCCCGCTCGGGGAAGACGTAGCCTTCCTGGCCCTCCGCCAGGTACAGGCCGCGGTCGATCGAGCGGATCATCTCGTCCGCGGTCGGGCCGGCCGGGTTCGGCACGACGAACGTGTTGCTCATGCGCACAATCGGCTGGGCGGAGTGGTCCTCCGCGCGGCCGCAGCCGTTGGGGGCTACGTTGAACCGGGCCGCGGTTTCGAGGTTGTGCAGCAGCGTGGTAAAAGTGCCGTCCTCGATGATGGTCCGGCGGGCGCTGGGCGTGCCTTCGTCGTCGAACGCGAAGCTGCCGTAGGCGCCGGGCGCGGTGCTGTCGTCGACGATCGTCACGCCGCGGGCGCCGATCTGCCGGCCGAGCTTGCCCAGCAGGATCGATTGCCCCGCGTAGTAGCTGTCCGCCTCGGCGTTGTGCCCGAGGGCCTCGTGGGCGAACAGGCCCGTGATCGACGGGTGGAAGACCACCGGCAGTACCCCCGGCGGGGCGGTGGGGGCGCGGCACTGCCGCAGGACGCGGGTGGCCGCTTTGATCGTCAACTCTTCCGGCGTCATGTCGGCCAGCAGTTCCAGGCCGCCGAGCCGGGCCTTGTGCTCGCTGGCCTGCTGGCGGACTTCGTCGACGGCCGCGGTGACGATGCTGGTCAGCCGGCAACTCGGCCGGGATTGCATGATTCGCGAGCCGCGCGAGTTGGCCAGCCAGATCGTCCGCCGCCCCTGGCCGAACGACAGGATCGAGTTGAGCGCGTAGCCGTTCATGACGGCCCAGCCGGCCCGTTCGAGTTCGATCAGGCGTGCGATCTTCTGTTCGAGCGTCCAGTCGTCGAGCGGGCGTTTGGGGGTAATGACCGCCTCGGCCACGATGGGCTCGGACGGGGCGACCGGGGCCTTGTCGCGGCAGGAGGGGGCGGCCGCCTGGGCGGCGGTCATCGCGGCGGCGCGGGCGCGTTCGATGGCGGCCTCTTCGAGCGTGTCGGCGGATGCGAAGCCCCACGCGCCGTCGACCAGCACGCGAACGCCGACGCCGCGCGAGCTGTGCGAGTTGAGCTTTTCGGCCCGGCCGTCCTGAATGGTCAGCGAGATGCCCTCGGCATCGAGTGCCCGGGCGTCGGCGAACTGGGCGCCGTGGCGGACGGAACGGAGGCAGCAATCGAGCAGCAGTTGGGTCAGGTCCAAAGTTCACCGCGATTCAGGTTCGATTCACGATTTCCGCGTAGACTGACCAATGCTAGCGCATCTGTCAACGGGGGAGGGGGGAAGAAATGCGGAATACGGAATTCGGAATGCGGAATTGCGAAGAGGCAAGCGTACGCCCGCCGCGTTGGCTTGCGGGTTGGCTGGTTCGCGATCTTTTCCGGTTCTTCGCGATAGCGTAAATGTGCCCCGGGAATCTATAATATCGGTTTCGGGTTTGCCTGCGGAGGAACCCCATGATACGCGACAGAACCATTGTTCCACTCCTCGCCCTTGGCGTGCTGGCGATGCTGATCTGCCCGATGGGCGCAATCGCCCAGACGAGCCAGCCGGATCGCACCGTGGCGGCGGCGACCAGCCAGCCGGACAATGATGTGGTGCCGCCGGCGGTGTCGGGGGCCGGGCCGACGGGGCCGGCGGCGCCTCGCAGTGGCGAAGTGACCCCGCCGGAGCCGAAGACGGCGGCCGACAAGCCGGCCCCGGCGCCGGAACTGACGGCGGACGAGATGATGCGCGACTTGCTGAAGGGCCGCGGCGACGCGAGCGTCGGGGCGAAGGGCAGCACCCCGGACTCCGACCGCATCATCGACGACCTGGGCGTGAAGAAGCGGTATCAGGGCGTCGAGCCGAGCCGGCCCGAGGTGGCGGGCAAGGTGGTCGCCGTGGACTCGAAGACGGAGGCCCGCCGGCTGCTGCCGGAAGGCTACGTGATTCGCAGCCAGATGGGGCACGTGCGTCGCGATCGCGGGCGGTTCATGTTCGTGTTCGAGTCGGACAAGGACGGCGGCGCCCCGCCGCTGGCGCTGCTGCCGAACAGCGTGCTCCAGAACCTGTTGCGGGAGTCGAACAACGGCGATAGCACCGCGCGGTTTCGCATCACCGGCACGGTGACGCTGTATCAGCAGACCAATTACCTGCTGCTCCAGATGGTGGTGGCGGAGCAGAACCTGGACCGGTTTTGAAATTCTTCCTATCGGTGGGATTCGCACATGAAAGCACTCGTCCGCGCCACGGGCGGCCTCCTCGGCCGCGCCAGCGAACAGCTTCTCTCCAATAACATCGAGGCCTACGAGAACACGATCCCGGCGATGCTTTCCGATCGGCTGCGGAACCCGAAGTTCGCCGGCCCGGAGAATCCGCAAACGGGCCTGGCGGCTGAGTGGGAGCCCGACGGCAACGGCATGGCCGGCTTCTCCTGCCGCCTCGTGCCGGGCATGTATCTGTCCGGCCGGGAGGCCCAGCTCGTTCACAACTACACGCAGCACAATGTCTGCGGCATCCTCCAGACCGGCGTCCACGTCCGCGACGGCGAGGAGTTCGAGGTCGAGATGTGGGCCCGCGTCCAGCACCGCCCTGTGAAGGTGGCGGTGGAACTGCGAGCGCCTGGGTGCCCGGCTGTCGCGGCCAGCAGGGGGGAGATGACCTTCGACCTGGCCCACTGGCATCGGCGATCCTGCCGCATCAAGGCCCCCGCCGGGTGCGGCGTGCCCTGGTTTCAGATCAGCGTCCCGGGCGACAGCCGGCTGGTCATCGATCAGGTCCACCTGCGTC
Source organism: Phycisphaerae bacterium (assembly GCA_028706835.1). Taxonomy (GTDB): domain Bacteria; phylum Planctomycetota; class Phycisphaerae; order JAJVII01; family JAJVII01; genus STB-87. The sequence continues at coordinate 3,524 of JAQTVL010000288.1, forward strand.
CGGCCGGGCAGGCGCACGCCAGCCCGGAGATGCTGGACGCCTTTGGGCAATTCCCGTGCCCGTCGCTGCGATTCCCCGGCGGCTGCGTGTCCTGCGCGTATCACTGGGAGCACGGCACCGGCCCGGTTCACCTTCGGCCGGTGTGCGACGATCCGGTATTCAAATACAAGCTCCACTACGACTTCGGGACCGACGAGTATCTGGAATTGTGCGCGGCGAAAAACATCCGCCCGTTCATCACGCTGAACACCAGCACGGCTACGCCCGAGGACGCGGCCGCATGGGCGGCCTACGTTCGCGACTGGTATCGATCCCGCGGGCTGGGCGTCCCGGCCGCGTATTTCATGGTCGGCAACGAGAACTACTGGATTCACGAAATCGGGCACATGACCGACGAGATGTACGTGGCCCAGTTGCGCGAGTTCGTGCCACCGGTGCGGGCGGCCTATCCGGAGTCGCGTATCCTGGCCATCGGCGAGTTCAGTTCCGGCGGGCTTCGCGACGGGAGCGGAACGCCGTGGCGCGAGACGATCATGGCCAAGGCGGCGGACCTGTTCGACGTGCTCGTCGTCACCCGCTACTCCCACTCCCGCGGCGCGGACAGTCTGCCCCTGGCCCAGGGCATGGAGTCGCTGGCCAACAGCCTCGCCGACAAGGAGGCCGACCTCCAGCGGCAGGCGCAGTCCATTCGCGACGCGAAACTGGGCCGCACGATGGGTATCGTGGAGTGGAACTACTGGACCCGCGCCCATCACGCCGACCACGCCGGGTTCTACGAGCCGAACGACATCCGCCACTGCCTCTATGCCGCCGGGTACCTGAACGCCTTCTGCCGGCTGGGGGACATCCTGGAGGTCGCCAACTTCTACTCGCTGGTCAACACGATGGGTATGATCCACGTCCACGACGGCCGGGTGCAATTGTCCGACCTGGTCAAGGTGTTCAACCTGTACGCCGACGCGCTGCCGGGCGAGGTGCTGGAACTGGCGGTGGACGGGCCGCAACTGACCGAGAAGCGGAAGGCGGTGGACGCCAACTTCGTCCGCAAGGGAGACGCCACGTTCGGCTTCCTGGTCAATCTGAGCGCGACCGACGCGGCCGACGTGTCGCTGGCTGGGCTGGGGCCGATTCGCGCGGCGCGGGGGCTGACCGCCAAGGCGGTTCTGACGCCGGTAGCGGAGTTCCAGCCCGTCGTGACGGGCGCAGCCGTCGCCCTGCCGCCGATGTCGCTGGTGCGAGTGACGTGTGCGGTCTAGTGCTCTGTCACAGGTCAATGGATGGATCGGGTGCCATGCCTGCGACAGTCGTATCGTCGCAGGCATGTCGCCCGAGGCACGCTTGGGGCGAAGACATGCCTGTGGCAGTCGACGATACTGCTGTCGCCTGCCACAGGCATGTGGATCGCCCGGCATGGCTGCAAAAGGACGCAGCCATGGCACCCATCAAATGAGGTGCGACAGAGCAGTAGCCGCCAACGCTGGAAAGGGCCGCCATGAAACCGGAAGATCGTCGTTTTGCTTCGCCGCGGAACGTGACGCTGCGCGACGGGCGCAAGGTCGCCATTCGCCTGCTGGCGCCGACTGACGCGGAAGCCCTGGCTGACTTCTACGCGGCCATCCCGGCCGAGGACGGCATCTATTACATTTCGGCGGCGGCGCGCACGCGCGAGAAGGCGCTGGCCCGGGCGGCCGGCGTCGACACGCCGTATGAGGTCTGCCTCGCGCTGGCGGACGACGCGGGGATGATCCACGGCGAGGCGTGGTATCGCTGGAGCGCCGAGCGGACGCAGCAGAGCACGTTCGGCATCATCATCCGCCGCACCATGCAGGGCGTGGGCGCCGGGCGCCTGATTATGCAGCGGCTGATGGAGATCGGCGACCTCTACGGCCCGCCGGTCATGGACCTGACGGTTCAGGCGGAGAACGAGCGGGCCTGGAAGCTGTATGTCAGCCTGGGCTTCGTCCTCCTGCGGGAGCAGACGCGGGCCGCCCGCGAGGACTCGCCGGCGATGCCCGAGTTCTACATGGAGCGCAAGATGGGCCGGCGGTGTTGGGCCGGCGCCGCGTCGCGAACCATCAACCCCGCGATCGGGGCGCACCTGGCCGGGCAGTTGTATGTCCGCAAGACGGAGTTCGTTCGCGACGACCTGGAACTCAGCCTGCTGTATCTGGCCAATCGCGACGGCGGCGTGTGTTTGGTGAGCGTGGACAACTGCGGCACGTTTGAACCGCCGTATTACGAGGACCTGCGGGCCATCGTCAGCCGGGAAACCGGGGTGCCGGCTGATCGCGTGCTTATTTGCTGCACGCACACGCACGCCGGTGCGACGGTCGCGTCGATCCTGCACGACTCGCCGAAAGACGACGCCTACCTCGCGCTGGTGCGCGACCGGCTGGCGGAGGCGGCCCGCGAGGCGTTCGCGTCGGCCCGCCCGGCGCGGATCGGCACGGCCACCGGCCAGGCCCGCGTCGGGTTCCACCGCCGGCTGTGCTGGCAGGACGGC
>JAQTVL010000289.1 GCA_028706835.1 Phycisphaerae bacterium
AGCGGGATCAGCGTGCGGACGTCGTACTTCCAGATGTCCAGATCGCGCGGGAGGTAGAACTCCTTGCCGGACCGCGGATTCCGCACCACGTGGGGGCTGTCCGGGTCCTTGAGGAACTCGTCCATCCAGGCGTCGGGGATCTTGACGGAAATGTTGTAGTTGTTGAAGGCGTTCAGGTCCTGCTTGGCGTGGAGGAACTTGAGGATGTCCGGGTGCCAGATGTAGAGCATCCCCATGTTCGCCCCGCGGCGGAACGCGCCCTGCTGGATCGCGTTGGTCGCCTCGGAGAACGCCCGCCAGAAGCTGATCGGCCCGCTCGTCGTCCCGCCGCTGCTCTTGATGTAGTCGCCGGTCGGGCGCAGCTCGTCGAATGCGAAGCCGGTCCCGCCGCCGGCCTTCTGGATCAGGGCGGTGTGCTTGATCGAGTCGAAGATCTCGTCGATCGAGTCGTGGACGGGCAGCACGAAGCACGCGCTGAGCATGCCCATCTCGCGCCCGGCGTTCATCAGCGTCGGGCTGTTGGGCATGAACCGCCGGCTGGCCATCAGTTTGTAGAACCGCTCCCGCCAGCACTTAACGTCGGCGGCGTCGCCGCCGTAGTTGCTTTCGATCGTGGCGATGGTGTCGGCCACGCGCGTGAACAGATCCTCCGGCCTCTCGGTGACCGCCCCGCTCGGGTCCTTCTTGAGGTACCGGCTTTCCAGGACGCGCCGACAATTAGCGGTCAGGTCGAGCTCTTGGAGTCGAATCTGATCGATCGCGTCCATGCGATTGGTCGGATGTTCCTTGCCCGAATGCATCCTTCGTACCTCGCAAAAACGCAGGTCACGGCTGCCTGCGAAACTCAACGTAGTACCCCGCGCCGTCTCGTCCGAATCAATGCCCCGTTGGCCTGCTCGCAAAACACGCAGACGCAGACCAGGTTCTCCGGATCCATCTCGTCAGTCCCAGCCGGCCGCACTTCGCTGGGTCGCACGTCCAAATGAGTCACCGCCTGTGGCCGGCCGCACACGTGGCAACGATACCCGTCGCGTCGGAGGATCGCGGCCCGGTAGTCCAGCCAGGCCTCGTATCGCCCGGTCTGGCCATCGCTGCTGTCTGCCTGGCGGAAACGATAGAAGCAATGGAAACAATCCATCTCCGCCAGCAACTGTTCCTTGGGGTTGGCAGACATGCAATTCACCTCAGGGCCCACACCACTACATATAGTGGTAGGTGTTCAGCCCAAGGTGTCGATTCCGTCTCGTCACACCGACCACGAAATGACAAAGAACTCGCCAACAGCGTTTCGCTCAGGCACCAGCCACTTCAGCCTCTATCCTGCAAAACCCCGGGATGTGGAATTCGTCGCGTCACCACTAACCATTGCGTCACGGGCTCTTAATGTATCCTTTATGTAGGGCATGTCAACGCCTAACCGAAAAATTGTTCGGATGGGCCGGAAAGCCCCGCAATACCGGGGTTTGGACCCATTGCGGCGACCCAAATCACACCTATTCACAGTCGCTGGTGCGCAAATCCTGCCTCATACAACCTATTGTACGTCCTCCTACGAGGGCTGCAACCAGGAATTCGGGAGAAAACGGCCTCGCGGCGAGCCGGAGGAGGGCAGGAAAAGAGCCGCTCGCATTAGGCGAGCGGCTCGGGACGTTGTGCCAACCTTCCGGCACGGCGGGAGACGCCAGACGATTCTTACTCCTCGCCTTCCTCGTAGGCTTGCTTGAGGTGATTGACGGTCTCCGCGTCAGCCAGCGTGGTCGTGTCGCCAAGCACCCGGCCTTCGCCGATATCCCGCAACAACCTCCGCATGATCTTGCCGCTGCGAGTCTTGGGCAGATCGGCAGAAAGAATGATTCGCTCCGGGCGGGCGATCGCACCGATCTTGCGGACGACGTGGTCCTTCAGTTCCGACTCCAGGGTGGCGGTCGGGCGATAGCCTTCCTTCAACGTGACAAAAACCACCAGCGCCTGGCCCTTGATCGCGTGGCCGATGCCGATGGCGGCGGCCTCCGCCACCGCCGGGTTGTCCACCAGGGCGCTCTCGATTTCCATCGTGCCGATGCGATGCCCAGCCACATTGAGCACATCGTCGACCCGGCCGAGGAACGTGATGTAGCCGTTCGGCGCGACCTTGGCGCCGTCCGCGGCGAAGTAGGTGCCTATGTCCCACTTCGACCAATACTGCGTTCGGTAGCGCTCGGAGTCGCCCCAGATGCCGCGGAGCATGGCCGGCCAGGGTTTGGTGATCGCCAGCAGGCCGCCGCCGATGGTTACTTTCTCCCCGGCGGCGTTGAGGACCTCGATGCTGAGACCGGGGAGGGGCCGGCCGGCGGCGCCCGGTTTCATGGCGTCGGTGCCGGGCAGCGTGGTGACCATGATCATGCCCGTCTCGGTCTGCCACCACGTGTCCACGATCGGACAGCGCTGCCCGCCGATGTGTTCGTAATACCACATCCAAGCCTCCGGGTTGATCGGCTCGCCGACCGAACCGAGCAGCCGGAGCGACGACAGGTCGTGCTTCTTCGGCCAATCGGCGCCCCACTTCATGAACGCCCGGATGGCGGTCGGGGCGGTGTAGAGGATCGTCACGCCGTATTCCTCGACCATGCCCCAGAACCGGTCGCGGTCAGGCCAGTCGGGGGCGCCCTCATACATGACGCACGTGGCCCCAGCCGCCAGTGGGCCGTAGACCAGGTACGAATGCCCCGTGACCCAGCCGACGTCCGCGGTACACCAGTAGACGTCCGTCGGTTTGAGGTCGAACACCAACTTGGTCGTCGCGTGGACGCCGGTCATATAGCCGCCGGTGGTGTGTACGATGCCCTTGGGCTTGCCCGTCGTGCCGGAGGTGTAAAGAATGTAGAGCGGATCCTCGCTGTCGCACGGCTCGGGGGGGCAGTAGTTGGCGGCATTCTGGATCAGGCGGTGGTACCAGTGGTCGCGCTTGTCGACGACCCGCAGCGGGAAGTTGCCGCGCTGGACGATGACCACGTGCTGGATGCACGGCGTCTCGCGGACGGCGTAGTCGGCGTCGTGCTTGAGCGGAAGTATCTGCCCGCGGCGATAGCCGCCGTCCGCGGTGATCAGAACCTTCGCGCCGGCGTCGTTGATGCGGTCCCGCAACGCCTCGGCGCTGAACCCGCCGAACACCACCGTGTGGACCGCCCCGATGCGGGCGCAGGCGAGCATGCTCACCACGGCCTCGGGGATCATCGGCAGGTAGATCGCGACGCGGTCGCCTTTCTTCACGCCCAGGTCCTTGAGCGCGTTGGCGAACTTATTCACCTCGCGGTAGAGGCCCCAGTAGGTGATTACGCGGCGATCGCCCGGCTCGCCTTCCCAGATGATCGCCGCCTTGTTGCGCATCCCGTTCTCGACGTGCCGGTCGCAGCAGTTGTAGCTGGCGTTGATCCGCCCGCCGACGAACCACCTGGCGTTCGGCGGGTTCCAGTCCAGCACCTTGTCCCACGGCCGCATCCAGTCCAACTCGCCGGCGGCGTCCGCCCAAAACCGCTCCATGTCGGCAGCGGCCTTGCTGCGAATGTCCGGGTCTCGCATGGAGGCTGCTTTGGCGAACGCCGGAGACGGTGCAAACGTGCGGTCTTCCACCAACAGGTCCGAAATCTCTTCAGTCGGCCGAGGTCCCATGTCTGGCATGACAAATCCTTTCCGCCGGATTGAGGTCACCAAGGTTCCGCGTAACCGCCGAGTTGTGCGAACCGTGCACGGGAGAGGACGCGAGAGGAACGCGAGCGTCACGCCCAGTGCGGGGCAGACGTGCTTTACGCACTTTAACTCCATATATCAGTATGTCAATGCGAAAACTTGTCATTGGTACCGTAATGATAGCGCCCCGTTGCGGCGGGGGCGGCATCAGCGTGAGTCCGATTCAGGCAACGCCATCCGGGCCGCACGACCCAAGGTCGGCGTTGGCAGCCCGCGCCGACCTTCGGTCGTGCGGCTAAACAAGGGGGGCGTGATCGCGGTGTGCGTGGCGGTTGGCTTGACAACGTTTGTCCGGGCCTCTATTCTTGCCGTCTGAACGATCCCTTCTGCGAGGAGTTCACGATGGACACCCGGAGTCTGCTCGGGCTGGCGGCGCTAGCGTTCGTTCTCGGACTCGGGCTGGCTGGTTGCGACGTGACCGCGCCCGGCGGGGCCGACACCGGTCTGACGTACCAGTCCTCCCAGCCGATCCGTGGCGTCGACCGCGACAAGGTGTACGTCGCGGCCTTGGCGGAGATGCGTGCGCGGTTCCGCGTCGCCGACAGCGACGCGGTCGCCGGCACGATCAATTGCCAGCCGGACTACCTCGACAGCAGTTCAGCCACGTCGACGACCCAGTTCCGAATCATCTCGACCAAGTCGGACCAACGGCGTGTGGTGCATGTGCGGGTGCCGGCGGAGGGCGGAGTGGTGCGGATCGAGGTGCTCGCGTCGCTGGAGCGTCGCGACACGCAGCAGATGCGGCAATACCAGGCTATCCGTGCCGGCGGCGACGCCCCGCTTGAAACGCCGATCGATACCGGCGCCAACCGGGACCCCGAGCGTCGCGAGGTGTGGACCCCCGTCGGCCGGGATCACAGCCTGGAGAGCGACCTGCTCCAGGCGATCCAGAGCCGCCTGGCGGGAACCACGCAGCCGGCGAAGTAGGCCGCTGAGTCGCTGAGCAAGCTGAGAAGAGAATTGAGGGGCCGGAGATCAAAACACAGGCAGCGGTAACTGATCTGTTCTTCTCTTCTGAGTTCTGAATTCTTCGCCGTTCTCTCAGCGTCCTCAGCGTCTCAGCGGCGGGCTCACTTCAGCGACACCTTCTCCGTTGCGTAGTAGTCCAGCTTTACGCTGACGATCCTCGCGTTGCCGGCGTCGGCGATGAACAGCCGGCGGTCGGTGGCTGACGCAACGTAGGCCGGGTAGAACAAGGCCACCTCGTCGCCGCCGATGGATCGGGGGCTTGGCGGGACCGATTGGCCTATGCCGGTCGTCGTGCCCCCGGTGGATAGCGGTTTACCGTCGTCGACGTTGCCGTACTTGCCGACGCGCAGGATCAGGTTGCCCGCGGAGTCCAGCACCGCGACCGAGTAGTGCATCGTCTCCGGCGCGAACGACCGGTTGAAATAATCCATATTGAATCGGCTGTTCCAGCAGACGCATCCCCCGGGGGTGCAGAAGCCCAGGCCGCCGTAGAACCACTGGGCTCCCTCGATCCAGCCGGTCACGTAGCCGGCGATATCCATCGGGCGTTTGGGCCGGTCGGAGCCGGGCAGGGGCACCGGGATGCCCGTGCCGGCGCTGAGCACTTTTGCCTTGCCGGGCGGCACCTTGGTCAGCGTGCCGGAGGCGTCGCGCGGCAAGGCCGGGTCCGTCGGTTTGCCGTTGATCAGCCTGCGGGACGCGATCATCATGTAAACATTGTCGTCGCCATCCAAGCCGACCCCGTTGCAGTGGCCGATGCCGGGCACCACGTCCTGGTAGACGGCCTTGCCGTGCTTGTCAAAGATGTGGAACTCGCCCCAGCGCATCCGGCCTGCGTAGATATTCGGCTCGTACTTCTTGCCCTTGTAGTCGAAGCGGGCTTCGCCGCGCTTCCACTCCGGGGCGTTGGCCATCTGGTGGCCGTTGCAGGTCGTCACCAGCAGGTGGCCTTTCGGCGAGACGGCCATGCCGCCGAGGTGCCAGAAGTTGAACGATCGATGCCCGGGCGTGACCAGTCCGGCGGCCAGGTTCGCGCCCTTCGCGCCCATGCCGTAGCTGTGGTGCTCCAGTTCCTCGCCATAGTCCCACGGGATTTCCCGCCAGGTCGACATCTCGTAGCGGGCCACCACCGTGTCCGTGCGGAGATACATCCACCCGTTGAGGTCAAAGCACATGTCCTCGGCTCCCATGGGCAGGTCGATCAGTTTCGTCCGCCCGGTCGCCGGGTCGATCTCTACGAGTTGATTAAACGCCTTCATCACGCCGCAATCGCCTTCGGCCACGTAGAGCTTGCCGGTGAGCGGGTGGACGTACAGCCGTTG
>JAQTVL010000290.1 GCA_028706835.1 Phycisphaerae bacterium
TCCCCATCTACGAGTCGCAGTTCCTGGCTGACTGGAGCCAGTACTCCAAGTGAACAAAAAGCCCCGGCCGGTGGCCGGGGCTGGTTGAGTTCAGGCGGCAACGGGTGCGCGGCTACGGCACGAGCCAACTGTCCAGGTCCGCGCCGGCGCCCTGGGTCCACATGGTGTCGCCGGCGTCGGCGGGATTCGCGCCCCACTTGGTGCCGTCGTAGCGGGTGTAGATGTTGTCGACCCTCGTGGCGCCATCGGTCCCGACGATCGCCCTGCCAGCCAGCGGAGTGTTCGTCCATTTCACGTTTCCGCCGACGCACAGGACGTTCTGCCCCCGCCCCCCGTGGTTGAGGGCGCTGCAGGCTTTGTTCTCACCCGGCTGGGCGTAGGCAAATGCGTTGGTGGGCCAACCCAACATCCTGATGCGGGCGCAATCCCCATCGGTTTCCTTGTACATGACGAACTGCGGATTGCGGTCGGCCATGATCGGGCAACCCTCGTCGCTGCTCAGCCTGACGCTGGCGCCCCAGGTGTTCTGGAACGAATAGGAGATGCACGATGCCGACGGGAAAGCCCAGATGGTGCTGCGGACGGAATCCGGCACTGCCGCCGCGCCGTTCATCGCCGGGCAGATGAACCGGTCCGGCTCGGCGTACCCGCCGCGGACCAGGCAGGTGTACAGCGCCCGGCTGTTGCCCTGATACTGCTCCAGGGTCGTGCTGTCCAATGCCGTCGCATACTTGTAGCCGATCCACCCCCAGCGGTTCGTGGTGTTGGGGCTGGGCAGCCGCAGGCGGGGCAGCGACTGATCGTTGTCGAATGCGTAGTTGCGGAACGCCACCGCCAGGTTGTGCAACTGAGACCCGCACTTTGCCTGGAGCGCGAAATTGCTCGCCGCCGACAGCGCGGGCAGCAGGATGGATATCAGCAGCCCGAGGATTGCGCAGATCACGAGCAGTTCGATCAACGTGAATCCGTGCTTGCGCATAGTCCGGCCCTCTTCCCAGTCGGCGGCCTCTCATCCACTAGTCAGTGTAAAGGAGGGTCCAGGCATCGTCAAGGAACCGAACCGGCCGGCAGCAAGGGAATCGGCTGCGTGGCTGACCTGCCGGGCCCAGGTGCGGCGATGGCGGATCGGGTCTGCCGGCCCGCCGAATCGGGCATGGTTCAAGACCGGCGGGGACTCCTCCCCCTTCTGAGCCGGTCGTGAGTCACGCTGGAATTCGCCCGGTTCTCATACTCCGAGTCAGATTTCAAGAGTCAGATTGTCCAGCCCTGGAAGGGCGAAAGAACCGCCGGTATTGCCTCTGTCGCCCCATCCGGGGCTGGCGATGTGGCGGATCGCCCACCCACAGCTGGCGCCATAGGTATCTACACAAGTCCAACTTCCCCGACGGCAGAGCCTTTTCCCAGCGCCTCTTCGCCGTTTGTGGAGTGCGGTGTCGAGTCCGCCGTTCGCGAGCGCAGCGAGTCGAACGGCGGGCGAGGCACCGCTTTGCTTGGCGCGAGGACCCCGCTAGTCCGGGAAAGCGGTGCCTCGACCGCCTGCGGCGGCCTCGACACCGCACTCCACAAACAGATATTCGCCTGCCCTGAGCCGGAAAAGGGGTCACGATCTATTTATTGGCCTCGCGGCGGGCGGGGGCCGTTGCCTTGAACGGTTCTCGGCGCGCGAAGATGCCTTCTGTCGGCCCGGCCTCCTGGCCTATCACTTCAGCGTGCAGGTCGCCTCGGCGGCGAATGTCTTGTCGGCGCGGACCACGCGGTGGTTCAGGTAGTCGCCGATGTAGATCGAGCGGTTCGTCGACATCGAGAAGATCGCCGCCCCGACCGGGATTTCCGGCTTTGGCTCGGTGCTGGCTGGGCCCTGGGCGTCGAAGTTGCCGTACCCGCCGAAGGTCAGTATCTCGTTGTCCGCGTTGTCGCGCACCGCCACCTTATACGTGATCCCGTTGGGCACGTACAGGCGGCCGAACGGGTCTACGTCGAACCGCGGGCGGTTGCAGTGGCAGACCGACATGGTGGAATTCCACGACCCGCTGATCGGCCCGCAGGGGGCGGTGTAGGTTGCGATGGCACCCTCGGCCTCCCAACCGGTGGCGGTCCTCTTGAACGTGCCGCCCTTGGGCGAGAACTTGTAGATCAGGCCGGTACACTTCTGGTAGGCCGGCTCCTTCTCGAAGCCCTTGGGGGCCGCGACGGCCTTGGTCAGTCCGATCTCCAGCACATAGACGTTGAACTGCGGATCGACCCGAATGCTGCCGCCCTGGTCGAGCACGTAGGCGAGGAATGCCGAGACCCCCGGCTTGGTCTTGTCCTCGCCGACGGTGGCCTTGCGGTCGTACTCGGCCAATTCGCCCTTGTCGTTGTAGACCCGCATGTGGCAATCGTTGAAGCCGCAGATCGCATACACCCAGCCGCGGCTGTCCACGGCCATGCCGGGGGCGTTGTTGCCGCGGCCGAACCGGCCGAACACGCTGCCGTACAGGTTCTTGCCGGTGGCTTCGAGCGGGGCGGGCTTGAAGTCCGGCGCGTAGCGAGCGACCGGGCCGGCGTAGCTGCCCGTGTTGCCCCAGCCGTAGATCATCCCGCCCGGGCCGATGGCCACATCGCACGCCCTGATCGGCGTCAGTCCGCCTTCACCCGTCACGCCGTTGTAGCGCCACACCGGGCCCATGCCCGACGTCACGTAGACGTATTCGTTCTGCCGGTCCACGTCGCCGAAGCACACGAACCCGACCGCATCCTTCTCATTGCTCGGCTTGGCCACGATCTCCAGGCTCTCGCCGCGGTCCTCGATGCGTATCACGCTGTCGCCGCCGCCCACCCATATCACCGGAGTGTCGCCGGACTCGTCGATCGCGATCGACTGCCCGGCCGGCGAACCGATGGCCAGCTTGGCCGCGACCTTGGCGGCCTCGCCTCGGCCGGTCAGCTTGATCAGGTCGGCTACCGGCACGGCGCCGTCGGACACCTTGCGCGACACGACGTAGATCGCCCCGGTCTTTCGGCTGACCGCCAGGCGGTCGGGCCAATCGACCTTGGTCGCGCTGAGCTGCTTGCCTTCCGGCGAGAGTTCGACCACCTGCTGGTCGACCAGGTCGCCGACAAGAACGTTGCCCTTGGCGTCGGTGTCGATGCCGGCCGCGGCGCTGCGGCGGTTCCAGGCGTTGGGGACCCACATCTTCGGCGTGGCGGTCCCCGCCAGCGGCAGGTCGAAGAACTTCTCCGCGTCCGCGCCGTCCTTGCCGATCTCGTGCCGATACACGCGCCCCTGCGGCCAGTTCGGGTCCAGCTTGTCGAACGTCTTCGGGTCGTAGGGGATGTTGGCCAGGTTGGAGTAGTAGGCGAACTTGCCGTCGGGCGAGAACGCGACCGTCGGCGTCACGGTGGCCCACTTCAGCTTGTCCGGCCTGCTCCGCATGGGCACGGCCTTGAGCCCGTGCGAGCCGTCCACCTTCACGAAGTTCAGCTTGCCGCCGCGGGCGTCGACGAACACGACGCAGCCGTCGACCAGCCGGGGGCAGATGGCGTCGCCGATGTAGAACGTCACCGGGTCCAGCGGGCTCATCGTCGCCGGGGTGAGCAGCCCGTCGCCGGCGTCGAGGTTGCGGAAGGCGGCGGCTTTGGCCGGGTCGGTCGACGGCGCGTAGGGCAGGTGGGTCTTGCCGTATTTGCCCACGCGGTCGAATTCGCGGAGTTGCCAGGGCACGAACTCGTGCAACTGCGGCACCATCGACGCCATCTTCACATACAACTCGCCCTTCGGCCCGACCGCCAGCCCGTTGTTCTCGCCGACGTTCCCGGTCCACGGGCTGGCCCCGATGATCTTGCCGAACTTGACGCCGAGCCCCGCCCGCACGCGGGCCGAGCATTCGCCGCCGGCCACCGGCTTGCCGGCGTCGTCCTTGCCGTCCCATGAGATCGCCTGGGCCAGGCCCTCTTTCAGCGGCGGGGGCGGCGGATTCTTGCCGCCCAGCACCCCGGCTGCCAGGTGCCGCACCGGCTTGCCGGCCGCGTCAACGACGGCGACCTCGACGTCGCTACTCGCCGACAGCGTGAACGAAATGGTCCACGCATCGCCTGCCTTGACCACCGCCGGCTTGACGGCGAACGTGACCGGGTCGGCTGCCGTCGCCGTTGTCGCCAGGGCCAACCACGCCGCCACGCCCGTCAGCAGGAATCGTTTCATGACTGTTCTCCGCAAGGAGAGTCCAACCGGTTAGACCGCCGTTAACCTGACACGTTACGTCCCCGCGGCGGACTTGTCCACCGCGGGTGTGGCAATATCTGGTGGCGACCTGAATTCCTCATCGTTTGTCCAGTGCGGTAGCGCAGCTACCGCTTTGCGGAGCAGTCACGCCTTGACGCCGACCGAAAGCTTACCGGAAGTCCCGGCTGTCCACTTCCAGGCCGCGTATCTCCGCGGAGATGTCTTCGACGTGCGACGCGACGAGGTTGGATACCTCGCCGAACCGCTGGATCACCCCCGAGCAGATCAACGTCGACCCGGAAATAACCCGTTTGAAACAATCCGCCAACGCCGGGCGGATCACGATGTTGGCCGGGCCGGTCTCGTCCTCGATCGTCAGAAAGATCGTGCCGCCGGCGGTGGCAGGCCGCTGGCGGACCAGCACCACGCCGGCGACGCGGACGAACGAGCCGTCGGACAGCCCCTTCGGATCGCGAACCTTTTCGGTGCAGACAACGTTCCGCGTTGCCAGCCGATCCCGCAGGAACGACATCGGGTGCCCGCGGAGCGACACGCCGACGGCGTGGTAGTCGTGGAGGACCTTCTGGTAGTCGCTGAGCGGGGGAAGGAAAGACTCGACGGGGAGACGGGGAGACGGGGAGAGGGGGAGACCAGCCGGCTCATTGTCGGCTGACGCGAACAGGGGCAACTCGTCTTCGCGGATTGCGCGGATCTGCCACAGGGCCGCCTGGCGGTCCAGGGTCATCGAGCGAAATGCGTCGGCGGCGGCCAAGGCCCGCAGCGACGCCACCTTCACGCCGGCAGCGCGATACAGCGACTCGATGTCGCGGAACGGGCCGTGTACTGCCACCGCCTGTTCGATCGCCAGTGCGTCGCGTTCAGCCAGCGATTTGACCATCCGCATGCCGAGGCGAAGCGCGGAAGAAATTCGGAATTCGGAATTCGGATTTTGCTGTCTGTGGAGTGCGGTAGCTGCGCTACCGCACTCCACAAAAGGACATTCTTCGCTGTTTGTGGAGTGCGGATTTTCTGGCCTTTCTTTCAATCTGCAATTTCTAATTTTCAATTGGCAATTTTCAATTCCTGGCTGTTCCAATCTCGCGTCCCATCCACTGAAATTCACGTCCACCGGCAATACCGTTACCCCGTGCCGCTGGGCGTCGCCGATGATCTGGGCCGGGGCGTAAAACCCCATCGGCTGGCTGTTCAGCAATGCCGCGGCAAACGCAGCCGGGTGGTGGCGCTTCAGCCAGGCGGATGCGTAGACCAGCAGTGCGAAACTGGCGGCGTGGCTCTCGGGGAATCCGTACTCGCTGAAGCCGCGGAAGAACTTAAGGCAGCGAACCGCGAACTCCCCCCGGTAGCCGCGGGCGGTCATGCCGTCGATGAGCTGCCGGCCAAGCTCCTCCAGCCGCGACCGGCTCCGCTTGGATGCGATGGCCCGGCGAAGCTGGTCGGCCTGGTCGGGCGAAAAGCCGCCGGCGACCATCGCCAGCTTCATCGCCTGCTCCTGGAACAGCGGGATGCCGAGCGTTTTTTCGAGCACGGCCCGCACCGTGTCGTCCGGGTAGTCGACCGACTCGATGCCCTGCCGCCGCCGCAGGTAGGGGTGAACCATGTCGCCGACGATCGGCCCAGGCCGAACGATGCCCACCTCGATCACCAGGTCGTAGAAGCATCGCGGGCGCAGCCGGGGCAACATGCTCATCTGGGCCCGCGACTCGATCTGGAAGATGCCGACGGTGTCAGCCGCGCAGATCATGTCGTAGACGGCGGGGTCTTCGGG
>JAQTVL010000291.1 GCA_028706835.1 Phycisphaerae bacterium
GCCATCGCGCGATTCTTCATGAAACTCTGCACGCCGCAGGGCCTGAAGGAATTCGCGATGTTCTTCTGGCACCAGAAGATATTCACGATCGTCCTGCTGGCGGCGATCGGCGGGTACTTTGTCGGGGCGTCCAACAACTGGTGGCACACTCCGCCCCCGGTTGATCCCGCCAAGCCGGGCATCGAGTGGGCGTCGTTCCGCGGCGGGCCGGGCCGGCCGGGCGCGGTGCTCGGCGATCCCGAGCCGACGACGGGCGATGCGATGTGGGCCGCCAAGCCGACGGTTCCGGGGCGAGTGAAGGCGGTGGAATGCACGACATTCTGGGCGTCGCCGGCGGTGGTAGGCAACCGAATCTACATCGCGTCGTGCGAGAAGGGGCCGCTGATGGACCGCGGCGCAATCTTCTCGCTGGACGCCGACAGCGGCAACGTGGACTGGACCTGGTCGCCGAAGGATTACCGAGGCACGTTCAGTTCGCCGTCGGTGGCCTACAAGCGCGGCCCGAAGGGCGAAATCAACTACAACGAAGGCTACCTCGTCTGCGGCGAAGGCACGCACTTCACCAACGACGCCCGCATCGTCTGCCTGAATCTCAAGGGCGAGTTGCTCTGGCAATACCGCACGAAGAACCACGTCGAGTCCAGCCCGTGCATCGCGGACGGCCGGGTGTACATCGGCGCCGGCGACGACGGGTACTGGTGCTTCGACCTGGAGCCGAAGGCGTGGGAAGACGAGGGCGCCAAGCGTCCGAAGCCGGTCTGGCACGTCGGCGGCGGCGGCAACCAGCCGTCCAACAAGTATAAGGACTGCGAGACCTCGCCGACGGTGGTGGACGGCGTGTTCTACGCCGGGCTGGGCGTCGGCGGGCAGGCGATGGTCGCCTTGAAGGCTGACACCGGCGAGGAACTGTGGCGCGTGGAGGCCCCCTGCCCCGTGTTCACCTCGCCGAGCCTGGGCTATCGGCTGGTAGCGGGCCCGGACAAGAAGCTGGTCAAGGAGCGGCTGCTGTTCCTGGGCATGGGCAACGCGAACTTCATCCAGAGCGCCGGCGAAGTGCTGGCGGCCGAGAAGAAGAAGCTGATGGACAAGGGGGCCGGCCAGGACGAGATCAACGCGTTCGCCAAGCAGTTCCGCATGAACGGCGAGGTGTGGTGCGTCAATGTGTCGAAGATCAAGCCCGGCGAGGCCGTCCAGCCGGAATGGAAACTGCCCGTCAAGGAAACCGTTCTCGGCGTCGCATTCGTCGGCCCGGATGAGGCGAGCACCGAGCCTGCGGAAGGCCGGCTGTACTTCGGCTCGTGGGACGGCGTGCTGCACTACGTGACCAGCGACGGCAAGGAGCAGGCCAGTTTCGCGTCGGGCAGTTCGATCCTGACGACGCCGGCGGTGGGCAAGGATTACGTCTACTTCTCCACCCGCGCCGGAATGCTCACCTGCGTGGATGGTTACGGCCTCAAGAAGATATGGCAGGTCCCGCTCGGCGAAATGGTGATGAGTTCGCCGGTGATGGCCCGCGGCCACGTCTACATCGGCACCAGCGGCGACGGGCTGCGGTGCATCGGCCAGGTCAAGGCGCTGCCGCCCGTCTGGACTTCGGGCGCCACCGGCGGCCTGGCGGACCGCACGCCGCTGCCGACCAACGTCACCTTCCGGTCGCGTTACCCGAGCAAGGCCGACCCGACGTTCCGGGTGACCGCCCCGCTCATGCCGCTGGGCAAGGGCGTTTTTGCCCCGATCACCCGGACCGTGACCACCCAGGGCGAGCGACAGGTTCGCCATGAACTGGTCAAGCTTCGCCACGGCGAACTCGGCAAGAAGAACACCGACCCCGCCGAGTGGCGAACGACGTTCGACCAGCCGATCACAGTCGCCCCCGCCAGCCCCGGCGACGATGTCTATCTCGTCGCGGGCGGGGCAACCGCGAGTTCACAGCCCGACCGGGGCACGCTGCACGCACTGGACACCAACGGCAAGAAGCTCTGGCAACTCGACCTGCTGCCGGGCGGCACGGGTCAATTCTTCATCGACGGAAGCAATCTGCTCGTCTGGAGCGGGCCGGACACGCTGGCCTGCGTGAACCGCGAGAAGGGCAAGCAACTCTGGGCGGCGAAGGTTCCGGGCGGCCACAGCGTGGCGGCGCCGTCGGCGTCGGCTGGCCTGGTGCTCGCAGCCACGGCGGGCAACCTGTCGGTGGTCGACGCCGGGACGGGCGCGGTGCTCTGGACCCTGCCGATCGCCCCGGTGGACTCGCCGCTGCGCCTCGGCCCGACGACGCTACTGGTCGCGACGACCAAGGGCATCGACCAGCGGTCCATCATCGACGGCTCGGTGCAATGGCACACGCCCGTCGGCCGCGTCACCCAGCCGCTGGTGCTCGACGCCGAGAAACTCGTCGCCGTCACCGACGACGGCAAGCTGCACGTGCTTTCGCTGGCGGACGGCCTGCCGTGGCGGTTGAAGGATGGGACCATGGTCACCGCCGAGAAGGTCAAGACGCCAACGGTCCGCCGGGTGGCCCCGACCAGCCAGGTCGACACCGCCATCACGCCGATCCTGCTGGGCGAGAAGATCATCTTCGGCAGCCCGGCGGAACCGGGCAAGCCGGAGGCGGACCTGATGCTGATCTCGCTGCCGGACAAGTACCAGGCGGACGCCGCCGTCGCAGCGACGCAGCCGGAGGCTGCGGCGCCGGTTGCGCCGACGACCGAGATGGAGAAGGTCACGCCGACCCGCTGGTGCGAGGCGGCGTTCATGGGCGCGATCACGCAGCCGCTGATCGTGGTCGAAGGCCAGGCCTACACGGCGACCAAGGACCTGGGGCTGGTGTATCTGAAGAAGTGAACGACTGGACCGCCGCGCCGGGCGCTTTGCCCGCGCATGAGGAACACATGGCCAACTTAAGCGCAAGCAACTCAGGGTTCTCGCACATCCGCTACTTCGGGCTGGACCTCGCGGACAGCTCGCTGCCGGACCTGAACGACGTGGGCGGCAAGGGCATCAACCTGTTCAAGATGACCGCCGCCCGATTCCCCGTCCCGCCCGGGTTCGTCGTGACCACCGAGGGCTATCGACGGTTCACCACGGGCGAAGGGCTCCAGGACCGCATCCGCAAGCTGGCCGACTCCATCGACCCGGACGACGTGGACGGGACGAGCAAGATCGCCACGCGGATTCGCGCCATGTTCGCCGAGACGCCGATGCCGGAAGCACTGGCGGAGGGCATCAAGGCCTGCTACCGCCGCCTCAAGGAGACCGGCGGCGACCGCGTGGCGGTGCGCTCGTCGGCCACCGCGGAAGACCTGCCCGACGCCAGCTTCGCCGGGCAGCAGGACACGTACCTCAACATCCGCGGCGAAGACGCGGTCATCAAGGCCGTCAAGAACTGCTGGGGCAGCTTGTGGACCGACCGCGCGGTCGCGTATCGGGCCAAGAAGAAGACGTCGCTGGACGGCCTGGCGATGGCGGTGGTCGTGCAGCAGATGGTGATCGCGGACGCGGCGGGGATCATGTTCACGGCCAACCCTGTGACCGGGGATGACAACGAGATCGTGATCAACGCGGCGTGGGGCCTGGGCGAGGCGATCGTCGGCGGGCTGGTCACGCCCGACACGATCGTCGTCGACAAGGCGACCGGCCAGGTGAAGGAAATCGCCGTGTCCGACAAGACGGTCATGACCACCATGACCGACCACGGCACGGAGGAGATCGAACTGACCGGCGACCGCGTGAAGGCCCGCGTGCTGGACGACCGGGCCGTCGCGGAACTGGCGGAGATCGGCAAGCGGATCGAGGGCCACTACGGCCACCCGCAGGACATCGAGTGGGGCGTGGCCAACGGGCGGTTCGCGATGCTCCAGGCCCGCCCGATCCAGGGGCTGGAAGTCGCCCGGGACGTGGAGGCCGGTCGGCTGGCGGAGATCGAGCGGCTGCGTGCGATCAGCGCGGGCGAGCAGCGGGCGTGGGTGACGCACAACCTGGACGAGACGCTGAAGAACCCGACGCCGATGACGTGGGACATCATCAGTTGGTTCATGAGCGGCAAGGGCGGCTACGGGCAGATGTATCGCGATTTCGGCTACCAGCCGAGCGCCGAGTTCGACGAAAAAGGCTACCTGGACCTGGTCTGCGGGCGGATTTACGCCGACCCGAAGCGGGCCGCGGGCCAGTTCTGGGACGGCGTGCCGATGGAATACGCCCTCGAGGAAGTCCTCGATGACATGACGACGCTGGAGCGGCCGCCGGCCAAGTTCAACTCGAAGCGCGCGGACGGGAGGTTCTTCCTCCGGCTGCCCACGTGGATATGGGCCGTGCTGCGGTCGTCGCGGATCCAGAAGAAGGCCCGCAAGGCCGCCCTGGAGAAGTTCGAGCAGGAGATCGTGCCGGAATTCCTGGACTTCGTGGCCAAGGCCCGCGGCCAGACGCTGACCGGCCTGCCGACCGGCGACATCGTCAACGAACTGGAGCGCCGCGTTCACTACGTGATGGGCCAGTTCGCGGCCGAGTCGCTCAAGCCGGGCTTCTTCGGGGGACTGGCGCAGGGCGCGATGCTCACCGTGTTCGCCCAGTTGATGGGCGACGCCGACGGCGAGGACCTTGGGCGGGAGCTGACCACCGGCCTGGCCAACGACACCACCGTCGAGCAGAGCATCTGCCTGTATCGGGTCGCGCAGGGCAAGGCGACGATGGACGAGTTCATCGAGCGTTACGGCCACCGGGCAGCCGGCGAGATGGAACTCGCCCAGCCCCGCTGGCGCGAGGACCGGCGGTATCTGGAGAACACGCTGGAGAGCCTCCGCGGGCCGAACGTCAAGAGCCCCGAAACGCGGCACCACGAGCAGGCGACCGCGTGCAGGCAGGCGGAAGAGAACCTGATGGCCACGCTGGCGGAGTATGGCGGGTCGAGCCTGTACGAGGCGATCATCGTCGATTTGAAGGACGCGCAGAAGATGCTGCCGTATCGCGAGGTCGGCAAGCATTACCTGATGATGGGCTACGAGACAATCCGCATGGCGCTGCTCGAACTGGCGAGGCGGTGGGGCCTCGACCGCGACATCTTCTTCCTGCACCTCGACGAGCTCCGCAAGTTCGAGGCGGAGGCCGAGCGGCTCAAGGCCGAGATCGCAAAGCGGAAGGTCCGCTGGGAGTCGGCCAAGAAGCTGTCGCTGCCCGCGGTGATCGATTCAGCCAAGCTGGACACGCTCGGCAAGCCCGAGCCGCTGGACCCGAGCATGGCGAGCAAGGAGATGGCGGCCCGCCCGATCGCGTCGTGCACGGCCACGGGCATCGCCCGGATCGTGTTCGATCCGCAGGCTGCGGGCGACCTGGGCCCGGACTACATTCTGGTCTGCCCGTCGACCGACCCGGGCTGGACGCCGCTGTTCGTCAACGCTCGCGGCGTGATCGTGGAGCGCGGCGGGATGCTCTCCCACGGGGCCATCGTGGCCCGCGACTTCGGCATTCCCGCGGTGGTGCTCAAGAACGCCACCCGGATCATCCCGGACGGGGCCGAGATCCGCATCGACGGCAACCGCGGCCGGGTGGAACTCGTCGGCGCGGCCAGGCCGGTCGCCCAGGAGGCCTGACGTGGACACCATAATGTGGCTGCTCTTCAAGATCGACCCGGTCATGCAGGTGCTCTACATCCCCTGCGACTGGGTGCTGGGCTGGACCGAGCGCTTCGGGACCATCTGGTCCATCGTCATCGTGGGCACGCTCACCGGCGTGGGCGTCAACCTCTTCCAGAAGTTCTGCAGCGACCAGAAGCTCCTGGGCAAGTGCAAGTCGAACATGGACCAGCTCAAGGAGCGCATGTCCGCGGCCAAGAAGGCCGGCGACGACGAGGCCGCCGCCAGGTTCGGGCGCGTCTGCGGGCGGATCAGCGGCAAGTACATGCTCAAGTCGCTATTGCCGGCACTCTGGACCATCCCCCCGGTGGTCCTGGTGGTCATGTGGGCCGCCTCGCGCCTGGCCTTCCAGCCGATCCG
>JAQTVL010000292.1 GCA_028706835.1 Phycisphaerae bacterium
CATTTTGCCCCCGGTTGCGTCGCCGGGGGTTTTCGCGTGGTCAGTTTGCGCAGATCGTGGCAATCGCGGCAGACTTCCTCCCGCGGCACGGTCGGGGCCACCTTGTTGCTCTTCCCGGCCACGACCCGCAGCGCCCCGTAGGCCAGGATGCTCTCCGCCGGAAACGTCTTCTGCTGGTGCGGATTGTGGCAGGTGGCGCAGGCAATCGTGTTCGGCGGGTTCAGCGCCCGCGGAAAATCCACGGCGTCCGGCTGGCTCGTGGTCGTTCGCTTGAGGTACTCATACAGCACGCCGATGTCGCGGTCGCGGATGTAGGCCGACACCGCCCGCGTCACCGGTTGACCCAGGTGGCCTTTCGGATTGATGTCGCTGTGGCGCCGGTGGCAGCCGAGGCAGACCTCGGTCATGTCCGCGCGAAGCAGCGGCATGCCGGTGCGGCGCAGCGCGTTGCGATCGGGCAATCGGGTGTGGCAGACCAGGCACCGCCGTTCGATCACGCCGCCGGCGTCGAGCATGACGTGCGGATTGAGCTTGGAGTACTGCTCGGGCGGGTGGCAATTCGCGCAGAACGTGTCGGCAGCCGCTCCCGGGCGAATGTTCCGCAGGAACACGGCGTTATTGGCGGGGCGGAACGCGGGTTTGTTGCACGCCAACCTCGCGTCGTGACAGGTCAGGCACGCCAGCCGGCCGTTCTGTAACGGCCATTTGGCCGCGTCCGGAATCCGCGCGTAGGTCGGCGGCACGCCCGCGGGGTGCATGCACTGCCTGGCCCGTTTGCCGTTGTGGCAGGCGAGGCACTGCGACTCCGGGTCCGCCGGCGGCCCCGTCACTTCGCCACCCTTGAGTTCGTGGCACTGCTTGCAGCCGTCGTCGCGCCAGTGCGGGTTCTCGGCAGCGACCGGCTTGCCGCCACCCGACGGCTCGGCCCCGGCCCGTCCGGAAATGAGCACCGCCGCCAGCGCGGCGCTGGCGGCGCACAGAAGGACCCAGGTTATCCGAACGCCACGTTTCACGATGCGCCCTGCCCGGATCGGCCAGCGGGCTGACTGGCCGGCACAATCGAGCGGCCTGCGGGACCTGTCACCTCGCGGCCGACGGGCGTCGCCTCGAAGGCCCGGCGGTAGGCGTCGGCCGCCGCCCGCCAGTCGCCGAGGCGCTCATGCACCAGGCCGAGGCAATAGTAAGCCTCCGCGGGCTGCGGTTTGAGGCGAACCGCGCCGGTCAGCACCACCCGCGCCTGCTCCCACTTGTCCTGGGCCATCAGCACCCGGCCTCGCAGCATGCTCATCTGCCAGGCGGGGACGCTCTCGGGGTCCAGTTTTTCGAGCCAGGCCTGGGCCTGGTCCGGCTGGCCGCCGATCAGCAGCAGGTGGACCTTGGTAACATTGAGCCCGGCGTTGTTCGGATCGAGCTTGAGCCCCTTGTCCAGTTCGGCGCGGGCCTGGTCGAGCAGGCCCTTGGCCGCCAGCCGCTGGGCGATTTCGAGGTGCCGCGCAGCCATCTGCGCCGGCGAATCGGTCACCACCTGGTGGGACGCAAGCAACTGCTCCAGTTGCTCCTTGTTGATCTTGCCGCCGGCAAACGACAGGTAGGCCCCGAAGATCTTCGCATACGCCGGCGCCAACCCCGCGATGTGCGCCAATTGCTCGCCGTCGGCAGCCGCCACCAGCGTCGTCGGCCAGACCCGCACCAACATCTTGCCCGACGCCGCGAAGTCCTTGTCGACGACGATGGCCCAGGGCCAGGTCTTGTCTTTGGCGAGCTTGTCAGCCGCCGCCTCGGGCTGATCGCCCGAGAGCACCAGCACGACCTGCGCCGCCGGCTCGGCCCCGAGCACGGTCTTCGCCTGGGCGATCGCCTGCTGGCTCTGGGGCTGGCCGGCCATCGCGAACAGCAGCACGGTCGGCTTGCCCGCCGCGGGGACCTTCACGTCGTTGCCCGCGGTGTCCTTGGCGGCCCATTCGATGCGGAAGGGCTTGTCGTCGGCGGCGATCGCCGGGGTCGCGAGCAGCAGGGCGACGAGGATCAATCTGCGCTTTGCACTGGTCATTCTGCACTTCCTTCTCGATGTCAGAACGCCCGCCGGGTCGTCGGTTCCGGGCGGGTAGTCGGTTCCGGTTGCGTCGTTGCCTCCGGCCGGGTCGTGGCCTCGGGGCGCGTAGTGCTTTCCGGCCAGGTGGTCAACCAGGGCCAGGTCGTCGGTTGGGTCGCCGGCATGGTCGTCGCGGTCGGCGGGCGCGGGGCCGGGTTCACTCGGTCGTAAGGCAGCACGCGGTGGCAGCCGGAGGCGCACGCCCCGCCGGTCTTGGTGGCCGAGAAATTGATGGGCATGTTCCACTGCCCGAACGGCACGGTCTCGCGAATGTGCAGCGGCCGCGGGCTGTAGTGCGTCTCGTGACAGCCTCGGCAGTTGCGGCCCTGCGTCGGCTTGTTCACGTGCAGATAGTGCAGGTTCAGGTCGCCGTTGCGGAAGCCCGTCACCGCCGACAGCCGCGGCGCCAGCACCAGTTCCTTGTTGTGGCAACTGAAGCAGAGGGCGTATTTGTCGAGCGCGAACGGCTGGTAGAACGCGTCGGGGTATTCCTTGGCCAGCAGCCTCGGGATCGCCCCGCCATGCACGTTGTGACACCCGCCGCAGTTGCCGTCGCGGATCGGGCCGTGCTTGTAGAGCTTCGGATCGGCCAGCCCCGGCAGCCCCGCCACGACCCGTTGGCCGACCTTGATGTCCTTGGTGTGGCAGGCCAGGCAGGTCTTGACCGGGGTGTCCTTCATCAGCTTGGCGAAGTCGCCGCCGTGGGGGGTGTGGCAGTTGCGGCAGGCGGTGGCGTCGGTCACGGCGGAGTGCTTCACCGTCGATTCGGCGACGATCTTGCGGGTTTCCTTGTGGCAGGAGTAGCACAGGTCCAGCGGCGGCTGGCGAAGCTGCTTGATCTCGTTGGACGCGTGGGCGGAGTGGCACTGGAGGCAGTCGCCCTCGATCGGCTTGTGGACGAACTTGACCTCCTTGAGCTGCGTGCCCATCTGGTCGTGGCAGCCGAGGCAGAGCGAGCGTCCCTGGGCGACCAGCAGCTTGGGCAGGTCGGAGCTGTGGGCGTTGTGGCAGGCGGTGCAGTTGCCCGATCCAACCGGGCCGTGGGCGTACTTTCGCACCTTGGTCACGTCGCCGTGGCAGGTGGAGCACAGCCGGCCCATGTTGCCCGTGCGCAGCAGCGAGCGTTCGGTCCCGCCGTGCGGGTTGTGGCAACCGAGGCATTGGCCGTCACTGACCGCCTTGTGGACGAAGCGGCCCTGGGTCTTGCCGACGTGGCAGAAATTGCACAGCGCGTCCCGCTGACGCTTCAACTCGAACTTGTGGGCTTTTTCGTCGGTGTAGCCGTGGCAGACGTCGCAGGCGCCGACGCCGGCTGGGCCGTGCGCGAACTTGAAACTCCGCTCGCGAAGATGGCACTGGCCCTCGGTGCAATTGGCCACCCGGGCGGTCGGGCGCTTCACCTCGGGCCAGGTGGTCGGTGACGGCGCGTCGGGCCAGCTCGTCGGGAAACGCCAGTCGGATCGGGCCGGATAGATCCACTCCGGCGTGGTGGTCGGCTGGGTCGTCGGCTGGGTGGTCGGTTCCGGTTGCGTGGCGGGGGCGTCGGCCCAGACGCCGCGGGCAACCAACGCCAGGACGGGCAGCAGGAAGGCCAGCAGCCACCACGGGCGGCGCCGGGGTGCAACGCCAGCGGGGCGACCCGGGCTTTCGGAAGGCGCGGTCATGGCTGCCCCTTCCTTTCGTCCGGTCGCGAGGGGGGCTCCGCGGGTTGCGACCCCGGTGCGGATTCGATCAGCTTTTCCGCCTCGTAGAGCTTCGCCTTTGCGTTGAGGATCAGTTGCTCGGAGTAGCGCGGATTGTGGACGCCCCAACTGCCGTCGAGGCGGACTGTGTCCAGGAGGTGGCGGGCGTCGGCGAGCAACTGACGGGCCCGCGCGCTGCTGGTCGGGCGATCCGCCAGCGACTTGGCCAATGCGTCAGCCGCGCCGTGCATCGCCTTGATGTTCTTCTGCCACAGCGGGACCGTCTGCTCGCCGAGGCCCGGCTTGTGGCAATTGTCGCACGCCTTGGCGCTCGCGGTGGCGACGGTCTGGCCGGGGATCGGCTTGGTGCTGACCGGCTTGTCCTGGACATGGCAGCCGTTGCAGTCGACGTGGGCCAGGAACATTGGCGTAATCGGCATGCCTTCCGGCTGCGAGGTGGGCTTGGCGACGACGTAGCGATAGGTTTCGCGCTGGATGTTGTGCTGCTTGTGGTGGCACGAATTGCAGTCGAACTGCTCGACGCCGACCGCCTGCACCTCCAGGCCATGCCGGGTCAACGCGTGGCACTCGAAGCATTCCACCTTGTGCTTGCCGTTCGTATGATCGCGGTGCATCTGGGTAACGGAGGCGACGCGGGATACGCCGAAGTCGTGGCAGGCGTAGCACTGCTCGTCGGCAATCTTGGCCGGCTGGGCGGTGACGCCGCGGTGGCAGGACTCGCACTTGGCGCCGTACGCGACAAACTCGCTGTGCACAACCTTCACGCCGGCGCGCATCAGGTCCTGCTTCGGCGGCTCGTGGCAGGTCTGACACTGCCGCGACGGGACGCCGGATCCGCTCGGCCTGGTCGTCGCCGCCGCCAGCACGAAGCTGAACTCCCGCAGCGCCGGCGTCCCCTCCGGCAGCGTCATAGCCAGCCCCTCGGGGCGGGTCGTCGCCGCCAGCGCCGGGACAACCGTTTTCATGTGGCAGGAGATGCAGGCGTCGGTGTTCACCTCGAAGTGCTTGTCGCCCTTGATGTGCGAATGGCAGGTCGTGCACTCGACCGTGATCCCGTTGTAGGTCAGGTCGATGTGCGGGCGATGGATGAACTTGTAGTTGGCCCCGTCCGGCCGGCTGGTCGCTTTGACCTTCTCGATGTCGTGGCAGCCGGATCGCGTGCAGGCGAACGCGCTCACCGACGCCGACGGCTTGCCCGTGCGATCGAGCAGGTCATCGACCACTTGGCCGAGGCCGTTAATCTTGGCGGACACGAAGTTTTTCGCTCCCGGCGCGATGTGGCACTTGATGCACTCGATGTCCTTGTGCTTGCTGGCGTGCCAACTGGCGTGGTAGCTGTTCATGATGTGGCAGGTGTTGCAGAACCAGCTTTGGCTGGTCACTTCAACCATCGCCACCTGGAGTACAATGAAGACAACTCCCCCGATCAGGATCAAGCGGCGCCGTCGGGTTGCCAGTAGCTTCTTGAACAAACGCCTCAACCGCCACCTCACCCGGATAGCCCGCCATTGTTGCCTCGGGAGGCCTGACTAGAGCAGCAGGCCGCGATGAAACTTATGTGCAAAACGCGTGCCAGGCAGGCGCGGGTATGCCAGCCGGCGGCTCCCGTGGTTGAACTATGAGCATTAGTCCTGCGTATCGCCATACTTACGCATCTACAGAACCAGAAGTCGATCTAGGGTAATCGCCTATTATATACCATGATCGGCACAAGTCTCACTCGGGGGTTCCCGATATCGGGAGGTTCGCCGGCTGGCTGGGCAGGCGGATCGTGAATGTCGCGCCTCTTCCAGGTTCGCTTTCCACGTCGATCTGGCCGCCCTGACGGCGGACCAGGCTGTAGCTGATCGACAACCCCAGGCCGGTGCCTTTGCCGACCGGCTTGGTGGTGAAGAACGGCTCGAAAATCCGCGACAGGTCGTTGCGGGCGATGCCGTAGCCGTTGTCGATGACCTGGGCGAAGCACCCGTCGTCGCGGCGGCCGGTGACCACCGTCAGGCGCGGCGTGGGCACGTCGCGCGTCGCGTCGAGGGCGTTGATGAGCAGGTTGACCAGTACCTGCTGCATGGCGTAGGGCTGGATCCAGGCGAAGCACGGCTCGGGGGCGTAGCGCCGCTCGACCTGGGTTGACGCGAACCGCTCATCGAACTGGAGCATCTCCAGCGCCCGCTCGACCACCTCCG
>JAQTVL010000293.1 GCA_028706835.1 Phycisphaerae bacterium
AGCAGACCGGGGGCGATCCGATGGGCGGGGCCAAGTGGGTCCGGCGTAGCCTGCGGAAGCTGTATGGACTTTACGACGTGGGGCGGAACCGCGGGGCGGTGGGCGGTGGGGTCTCGGCCGACACCGCCGAGTTCGCTGTGGACTGCCTGGCGCGGTGGTGGAACAACATCGGCCGGGGCGCGTATCCCCACGCGGATCACCTGTTGCTGGCCGATGGCGGCGGCAGCAACGGCCACCGTTCACGGTTGTTCAAACGGGAACTGCAACGGTGGGCGGATCGAACGGGCATGGCGGTGACGGTGGGCCATTATCCGCGAGGGGCCAGCAAGTGGTACCCGGTGGAGCATCGGCTGTTCAGCCAGGTGAGCAAAAACTGGGCCGCCGTGCCGCTGCGATCCGTGGATACGATGCTGGCCTGTCTTCGTGGCACAGGCACCGCGACGGGGCTGACGGTGGATGCGTGGCTGATGGACAAAATCTATCCGACACGGCTCAAGGTCGGCAACGCCGAGATGAAGGCGCTGAATCTGCGGCGGCATGAGACGTGCCCCGATTGGAACTACACATTCCAACCTCGCCCGGACCCTCCGAGCTCTGATCGTCAGTCTGCGGAGTTATTCTTGCACAGCCCCTTAGATGGCCTCGGGACCGGGCGGCGTAAGTCCCGCCAGGCCGAGAGTCCGAGAGCAAGAGCGGCCGTTTTCCGCCGTTCCGGGGCCGAACCCACTCCGGCGAGCGGGCCGGTCCAACCGGCCTCCGGACGCCAAAGCCCTGTAGAAACAGGCCGAAACGCGAAAGGCCCGCCATCGTGAGATGACGGGCCTTTCGCTATCCGAGAGCGGTCACGCTCTGGGCGTTACTGGAGGCGCGGGGAATCGAACCCCGGTCCCGTGACTGATCCGACGAGGCGTCTACGTGCGTAGTCGATCATTGCCGGGTTGGCGGCTTGCGCCCCAACCCATCTCGCCCTTCGCGACGCCGGTCGACAGGCTTCGCGTCGGGCCAGCCCGATGTTCTCTCGCCGGTGAACCTCGAGCACATCACCAGCCAGCCCGCTGTTTTTACGTCTGATTCACCCACGCAGGCGAGGGCGGTCAGCCGGGCCGCTTATTAGGCAGCCATTGCCAAGTTGGAGTTGGCATTTGTGAATACGTGTCAGGTGTTTAGCCAGGCCTCCTGACAACCTGGGCACGCTACCTTCGCCATCACACGTCCGGTCGAAACCTGTCGCCCCCGGACTGCTCACCTGCCATTCTACCCGCGGAGGCGCGGCAAGGGAAGGACCGATGAAGATCGACAGCGCTGACGAATGGGTGGTGTGGCTGGGTAGCCTGGTGGAGCGGTGGCGGGCGTGGGATGTCAGGGGATTGCGTGCATGATACAGATGCCTGCCGGGCGAGAACGCCTCGGCGGCGGGGAAAGCAGCCCTGGGCGTGCCACCAGTCCAGCATCCTTGAATCTCGTTGCCGCTTACCCGTCAGGAGAGCAATATCCCCCTGGCGGGGGGATATAGGAGAGGCCTAATGGGTAAGCACGCCCACTCCCGGCAGTTGGCGGCCAGGATGGCACGGCCGAACACAGATTGTCATCGCAGTCACAGCCGTCACCATGGTCGTCGAGATCGCCGCCAGCTGGGCCTTTGGCTCAATGGCGCTGCTGGCTGATGGCCTGCACATGGGCCCGCATGCGTCCGCCCTGACGATCTCGGCATTCGCCTACTTCTATACACGCCGCCACGCGAAGGATCGCCGCTTCACGTTCGGGACCGGTAAGATCAACTCGCTGGCAGCGTTCGCCAGTGCGGTGCCGCTGCTGGTCTTCGCCTTGATCATGGCCTGGGAGAGCGCAAAATCGAGAGGGATTCAGACGCTCGCGTTTCCGACCTGCACGTGTCTGGATGATAGGGCCCGGCATCTACGCCGCCGAAATAGCCTTGGTTGCGTACGAACCCCGCCAGGCCGAATTCTACGTCCGGCAGGTGAAACACCACCTGCCCCCGGGCCCACGTGACGGTCCAGGTCCATCGTTGTGCAGCGGATGATCCCGGCTCAAACAACACCGGGCATACCGGCTGAGGAAATCGCCATCGCGGCACGCCGATGCCGACGGCAAGGGTGGCCATTCGCGTCCGCGCCAACTGGCCAACTGCCTCATTTGGCTTCAGTTCCCGCTGGCGCGAAGCGTAACACGGAGAATCTCGCCTGGGCGTCACAGTCGCATGCGCGGCCCCCAGGCGCCCGTGCCCCGGCAGACAATCACTGTCATGCCAGGCTTTCGCACCCCGTCGTCCGGCTTGGGGATTTCCACCCGCCGCACCGGGGCTGCCTCGCCATCCGGTTCTTGTTCATCAGGCCGGGTCTTCGCCATGGCTTCCTTCAGACTCCGCGCCCGGTCGCTGAATAGCACCGGGCCTTCTCCTTTGTCGACAGCCAAGAAAAGAGCCCGGAACGCGCTCACACGGCGTTCCGGGCTTAGAACAAAACTCGTGCCGTCAGACGGTTCTCGCCGACTGCACCCAACTCAGGTCTTCAAGCCGCCGCCCGTCGACGGGGTCGTCGCGCCGGTCGGAGTCGCATGTTTGTGGTGGCCCGCGCCGGCGGCCTTGTTCGCGTGGGCGGCATGGTTCTTCCTCAACTCCGCCCGCTGATCAGCCGTCAGCACGTTCTGGACGATATCCTTCCGGGCGATCCGCCACACGGCCCGCTTGGTAGCGCGATCCGTCGCGGCTGCGGCGTCGGTCTTGGCCTTGGCCATGATCGCGTCGACCTTCTTCTTCTGATCGCCCGTCAGGTTCAGCCTGGCCAGACGCTCCTGGAACTTGCCTCCCTTGTCGACCTGGGCCGTCGCGGCAGCTTTGCCGTTGCCCGCCCCCCCGTGATGCCCGCGGGCCATCGCCGCGCCCGTCACGCCCAGGCTCAACACCGACACCAGACCCGCCACCAGCAACTTCCTCATGACACATCCTCCATGAGTGACCATTCCCGCGAAAGCATCCGTCAACGTAGGCGGTAGTACTTCGCTAAACTATTTGTATACTTAAGGAATCGCCATTTCAAGAGAATTTCGTATTAATACTCTAACTATCTCCGCATGCACACGTTACAACATTACTGCATGCCATTTCACAGAGCGGCACGCTGCGGTTCACCGCCGCCGGGTTCAGGCCCGCGTGGATTTGCGGGAAGCTCATCACATCCAGCCGGCTGGTCAGCCCAACCACCCGCCGGCTGCGATCAACCACGACCAGTCGGCCAATGTCGTCCTCGCCCATTCGGCAGAACGCGTCGTAGAGGCGGTCGTCGCCGTGGATGATCCAGGTCGCGCTCCTGGGCGGCGTCACCTGGCTGACGGTCGTCGCTCCCGCTGCTCCGCCGGCACTCGCTGCACATCCCGCAGGCTGACCAGCCCGCAAAGGTCGTCTACGCACATCACGGGGAACGACTTGAACTTGTTTGGATCACTTTCCGCGCTTCGGTTTGTTCATCGCACGGTCAATCTGGCGGATCGCCTGCTTGAGGCGGAGTTCGTTCTCCACCAGCGCGATCCGAAGGTAGCCCTCGCCGCCGTCGCCGAACGCGGCCCCCGGCGACACGGCCACCTCCGCCTCCTCCATCAGACGCATCGAGAAGTCGATGCTGCCCTGCCCGGCCAGGTGCTGCTCGGACACCTTGGCCCACGTGAACATCGTGCCCTTGCACTCGGCCGGCGCCCAGCCGACGCGGGTCAGGCCGTTGACCACGACATCCCGGCGGGCTTGGTAGACGGCTGACTGCTTGCGGACCAGCCCATCGCACTCGCGCATGGCGATGATCGCGGCGATCTGCACGGCCTGGAAGATGCCGTAGTCGTAGTAGCCCTTGATCGTCGCCAGCGCCCGGACCATCTCGCGGTTGCCGGCGCAGAAACCGATCCGCCAGCCGGCCATGTTGTAGGGCTTGCTCAGCGTGGAGAACTCGACGCCCACATCCTTCGCGCCCTTGGCCGACAGAAAGCTCGGGGCCTTGTAGCCGTCGAAGCACGTCTCGCCGTAGGCGAAGTCGCTGATGACGTAGATGCCGGTTCGCTTGGCCAGCTTGACTACCTCGTCCCAGAAGGCCGGCTCCACGCACATCGTCGTCGGGTTGTGCGGGTAGTTCAGCATGAGCACCTTCGGCCGGGGGTGCAGGTGCTCGACGACGTAGGCCACGCGGTCAAGAAACGCCTGGTCGTTGCCCAGCGGCACGCTGATGACGTTGGCGCCGGCCAGCACCACGCCGTAGATGTGGATCGGGAAGGCCGGCGTCGGCACGACGGCGGTGTCGCCCGCGCCCAGCAGCGCCAGACACAGGTGCGAGAAGCCCTCCTTCGAGCCGATGGTGGCGATCACCTCGGTCTCCGGGTCGAGCGAGACGTTCCAGATGCGCTCGTACTTGCGGGCCAGCTCGCGACGCAGGTTGAACACGCCGGCCGACGCCGAGTAGCGCTGGTTGCGGGCGTCCTTGGCCGCCTGGCAGAGCTTGTCGACGATCGGCTCGAACGTCGGATCGGACGGGTTGCCCATGCCCAGGTCGATGATGTCGATGCCGGCGCGGCGCTTGGCCAGCTTCAGCGCGTTGATCCGCCCGAACAGGTACGGTGGCAGGCGAAGCAGCCGACGCGAGACGTTGATCGAGAACTTCTGCGGATAGTCCGACAACTGGGCCGGGCCGATGGTCGCGGAATCCGAATCGTGCTCACGGGACGTGGGCATGGGGACAACTCCTGCACAAAAACGGGCGATGGCTACTTGCCCTCGGCGCCGGCCTTCGGGGCGCCCGGGGCCGGTTCCGCGGGGCGGTCCTTCTCGACCTGCTTCCGCAGGATCGGGTCGAAGATCTCGATGTCCGCGCCCGCCAGGATCGTCCGCAGCGAGAACTCCATCTGCTGGCGAATCTGAATCTCGCGCACCTGCGCGGTCAGCTTGTCGCTCACGTCCTCAAACTTCACGTTCTCCGGCGGGTATCGCTTGACCAGTTGCAGC
Source organism: Phycisphaerae bacterium (assembly GCA_028706835.1). Lineage (GTDB taxonomy): Bacteria > Planctomycetota > Phycisphaerae > JAJVII01 > JAJVII01 > STB-87. The sequence continues at coordinate 5,000 of JAQTVL010000293.1, forward strand.
AGGTGAATCCGGCCGTTGTAGTTGATCTCGTCGGACCGATCGCCCGGCTTCTTGAGCAGGAACGCCGCCTCGCGAATGTCCTCCGGCATGTTCGGGTCCTTCACGTCGAACGGCTTGAGCAATCCCCCCAGCGGCGCCGTCGTCTTGTTCAGCGACATCTCGCGGGCCACCAGCTCGAACGGCTCCTTGTTGGCCAGCCGCTTCTTCGCCTCGTTCATCTTCGCCCAGCTTTCGACCTCCAGGTCGCGCACCTCCACCCGCTCGCCGTGGTTGCGGTTGAAGAGCTGGCGAACCAGCTTCTCGTCCGGCGGCGGCAGGTTGGAGCAGAGCTTGCGAAGGTAGGCCTGCCGCTCGATGAACAGCCGCCACTCCACGCGCGTGAACCCGTTGCGTTCGAGGTAATCGTCCAGCAGCCGGACGCGCTCGTTGTCGGGCAGCTTCCGCAGTTCGTCCGGGAACGACTTGGCCTCCTCGTCGTCGATGTCGGCCCGGGTGATCGTCAGGTTCTTCGCCTTCGCCTGCTGCTTGGCCACCTCCAGCGAGACGACCACCTTGAGCAGCTTCTTGCCGTAGGCGTCCAGCAGCAGTTGCGTCATCTGCTCCCGGCCGATCGGCTGGCCGTTCACCTTCGCCACCGGGTCCGCCCCCGGCCCGGCCACGTCGGTCGCCTGGATGCCCGGCTGGGTGCTTGGCACCGCGGCGAAGGCCGCCGCCGGAAACGCCGCCGCAATCGCGATGAGGATCATTCGTCTCATGGTCAGCTCCACGTTCGCCATTCCCTACCGGTACCGCGGCTGGCGGCCCCAGTGCAGTTTCGTCACCCACGTGTGGTACTTCGGATGGCCGGGGTTCTCGACCAGCAGCGTCTCGCAGTCGCTGCGCCGCACATCGATGCGGTCGCCGGCAGCCAGCCGCGTCGTCACCTGCCCATCCACGATCACCGATGTGCCCTCGTTCGTCTCC
>JAQTVL010000294.1 GCA_028706835.1 Phycisphaerae bacterium
AGCTTTCAGCCGACGGAGTCGTAGCTGACCGCTGATAGCTGATCGCTGAAAGCTAGTCTTTCGCCGTCGGCAGGATCTTGTCGACGTCGTTGTGCGGCCGCGGGATCACGTGGACGCTGACGACCTCGCCAACCCGGCCAGCCGCCGCGGCCCCGGCGTCGACCGCCGCCCGGCAGGCGGCCACGTCGCCGTGGACGATCACGGTGACCAGCCCGCTGCCGACCTTCTTCATGCCGCCGTAGGTCACGCGGGCGGCCTTGAGCATCGCGTCGGTCGCCTCGATGATGGCGACCAAGCCCTTGGTTTCAATCAATCCGATTGCCTGATCTGACATGACACGTTCTCCAATTGGTCTGGTTCGTCCTGCACCTGTCAGCCCTCTCCCTCTGGGAGAGGGCAAGCCGCGTCAGCGGCGCGGGTGAGGGGGCGCCGCAACTCGCGAATCGCCACCCTCCCTCACCCGCCCCGTCTTCGGCGGGTCGGCCTCTCCCAGAGGGAGAGGCTTAATTCATTCACTCGACGCCCGTCACTTCTTCAAAAACATCGCCGCCTGGCGGGCGACGATTAACTCTTCGTTTGTCGGCATCACCCACAAGGCCGTCTTGCTGTCAGCAGCCTCGATGCGGGCCTCGCCCGCGGCGGAGGCGTTCCTGGCTGCGTCCAGCTTGATGCCCGCGAAATCCAGGCCCGCGCACACCTCGGCCCGCAGGTCCGGGTCGTTCTGGCCTATGCCGCCGGTGAACACGATCGCGTCGGCGCCGCCGAGCTCGACCAAATAGGCGCCGACGAAATCGCGGATGGCGGTGGCAAACAACTCGAGCGTCAGTTTCGCCCGGTCGCGAGCCGGGGCGCCGACTGGTTCGGCGCCGGCCCCTCTCCCCGACCCTCCCCCCAAGGGGAGGGAGGAATCGCCGGCTGCCGCCGCGGTACGAATATCCCGCATGTCGCCGGTGGTGCCGGACAACGCCGCCAGGCCGCCCTGCGCGCCCAGGACCGTCATCACCGCGTCGGCGTCCATGCCGGTCTGCTTCTTCAGCAGCGCCAGGGCAAAGATATCGAAATCGCCGGCCCGGCTGGACTGCGGCAGGCCTGACTGCGGAGACAGGCCCATGCTCGTCGCGACGGATTTGCCGTCGCGGACCGCGCAGATGCTCGACGAGCCGCCGAGGTGGCAACTGATGACGCGCTTGGCAGCGGGGCCCATCAACTCGGCGGTCCGCGTGGCGATGTAGCAATGGCTGGCGCCGTGGAAGCCGTAGCGGCGGATGCCGTACTTTTCGCTCCACTCGGCCGGCACGGCGAACAGCCTGCGGCGCTGCGGAATCGTGCGATGGAACCCGGGCTCGAACGCAGCCACCAGCGGCGTCGTGGCGAGCACCTTGCGGAACATCCGCATGGCGGCGATGTATGGCGGATTGTGGGCAGGGGCGACCGGCGTAAAGTATTCCATCCGCGCCAGCAGCGTGTCGTCGACCAGCACGACCGGCTCGGTGTCGCCGGCCATCACCGCCTTGAACGCGACGGCGTCAAGCTCGTCCGTCCGAGCCAGGGCCCCGCCAGCCACCAGTTGCACCAGCACGTGCGCGATCGCGGCCCCGTGGTCAGGAAAATCCTGGTCGCGCTTGACAGCCGGCTGAGTGCCGACGCGCAGGCTCATCTGCCCGCCGGCCTTGCCGATGCGGTCCGCGCCGCCCGAGGCCAGTTCGCGCTCCGAGCCGTCCGCGATGCGGAACAGCCGGAACTTGAAGCTGGTCGAGCCGATGTTGCAGACGAGGATCTTCATGGCGTGCCTCCGGCACGAAAGCTCTCAGCATTCAGCTTTCAGCGATCAGCCGGAAGAAGGCTGAGAGCTGACCGCTGATCGCTGACCGCTTCTTTCACAGGAACACGCCGCGCAGCATTTCGTGGGGCGCGGGGATCACGTGCGAGGAGACCAGCTCGCCGACCTTGCCGGCGGCGGCGGCCCCGGCCTCGACGGCGGCCTTCACCGAGCCGACATCGCCTTTGACCAGCGTGGTGACGTAGCCGCCGCCGATCTCGATGCGCTTGATCAGCTCGACGTTGGCGGCCTTGCACATCGCGTCGGAGGCCTCGACCAGGCCCACGAAGCCCTTGGTTTCGATCATGCCTAATGCGTCCATTGCGTCTCTCCTTGGAGTAGCTGTCAGCGATCAGCTCTCAGCGTTCAGCCACAGCCGGACAAGCTGATCGCTGACCGCTGAAAGCTTCTTTTCTTACTTCGCCGGTTTCCTCGCCGCGTTGATCTTCGGCAGCGCCTGCTCCAGTTCCTCGTGCGGGCGCGGGATCACGTGAACGCTGACCACCTCGCCGATCTTGCCGGCGGCTGCGGCGCCCGCGTCGGTGGCGGCCTTGACGGCGGCCACGTCGCCGCGAACGAACGCGGTGACCAGCCCCGAGCCGACCTTGTCCCAGCCGATGAGCTCGACGTTGGCCGCCTTGACCATCGCGTCGGACGCCTCGATGAGGGCCACGAGCCCCCGCGTCTCGACCATGCCTAACGCTTGTAGTGCCATGAACGTTTCTCCTTGCAGAACCTTTTGTCTGCGATTGACCTTCGCACCTCGCTCCAATGTCGAATGACGAATTCCGAATGACGAATGAATGACGAATCACCAATGACGAGTGCAGTAAAGCCCTGTCATTCGACATTCGTCATTTGTCATTCTTTCGTCATTCGACATTGGACATTCGTCATTTCAGCCTTCAGGCTGACAGTTCCACTCCGGTCGCGTTGACCAGGTTGCAGGCGTTGCCTTCGTCGGTGTCCAGGTGGACCTCCAGCAGGAACTTCGGGTCCACGCGGCAGACCACGCCGGAAAACGTCATCGGGCAGTCGCTGTAGACATTCAGACGCACGCCCTGGCCGTCGCGGAAGCCGAACACCTCGGCGTCCGCGGGGGACATGTGAACGTGCCGCTGGGCCCGAATCACGCCGGAGGTCAACTCGACCACGCCCTTCGGCCCGACGATCAGGCAGCCCGGCGTGCCGTCGATCTTGCCCGAGGCCCGCACCGGCGCGTCGATGCCCAAGGCGAATGCGTCGGTCAGGCTGACCTCGACCTGGGTGGCGGCCCGCACCGGGCCGAGGATTCGCACGTTCTGGATGGCTTTCTGCCTGCCGCCCAGGCCGATCACCGTGACCGTCTGCTCCGCGGCGAACTCGCCGGGCTGATAGAGCCAGCGGAACACGGTCAGTTGCGAGCCCGGGCCGAACAGTTTGTCCAGGTCGGCCTGGCAGACGTGCAGGTGGCGGGCGGAGATGTTGACGACGAGGTTGGGCGTGTAGCCTCCATCAAGCGAGCCGGGCCGTCCTCGGCCCCGGTCGTCGCCCGCGTTGAGCAACTCCTCGCCGAGCTTCTCGCGGACGATCTGGCGGACCACCCGCTCGAGCTGCTCGCGCGGCATGGGGATCTTTACCTGGGGACGATCCATGTTCCTACCTCAATCCGCGGTCAGCTTTCAGCGGTCAGCGGTCAGCTTCAGCGGGAGTGCGTTCAGGCTGACCGCTGAATGCTGAATGCTGAAAGCTTAAGCCTCCGCGAAGATCACTTGCGTGTTCAATGTCGCCAGCCACTCGCGACGTTCCGGGGGCACGCCGGCGTCGGTGACAATCACGTCGATGTCGGACAGGGCGCACAACTCGACCACGGCCCGGGTGTCGAGCTTCCAGTGGTCCACAGCCAGGATCACCTGGTCGCAGGACTTCATCATACCCAGGCCGATGTCCACCATCATCTGGTTCGGCTCGAAGGCGGAGCCGTTCTTGACGCCGGCGCAACTGGTGACGAACCGCGCGGCGTGCAACGCCTCCACCTGGCGCAAGGCCATGTCGCCGACGGCCACGCCGATCCGGGGGTAGACGTATCCGCCGATCAGCGTGAGTTCGGCGCCCTGGTCGGCGGACAGCAGCGCGGCGATGGGAACGGAATTGGTGACGAGGTTCAGCCGGCGGCCGTGCAGCACGCGGGCGACCTGGAAGCAGGTCGAGCCGCCGTTGATCATCAGCGTCTCGCCGGCGGGGATCATGGCGGCGACGGCGCGGGCGATGGCGACCTTTTCGAGCCAGTGTCCGCCGCTGATGTCGTCGGGCCCGTCGCTCGAAGTGCCGAGGTGGACGGCCCCGCCGTGGGTCCGGCGGACGGCGCCGCTCTGTTCGAGCATTTCCAGGTCGCGGCGGACGGTGGCGGGGGAGACTTCGAGGGCCTGCGAGATCGCGGCGACGGACATGAAATGGTGACTCGCGAGGAGGTCAATCTCGCGTACTTGCCGGCCGTTGATGCTACTGTCGCTCGACATGCTCATTATCTTCCAGAATTACGCTCGATATATTGCAAATATCGACCAATTTTGGAAGAAATCAAGCACAATCTGCTCATTTGGAGAGCGAATGTTGCAGAATATGGGTCGTGAATTGCCATGTTGATGGAGTTATTGATCTGTCATGTAATTGTAAAATATTGTTGCGTATACTGTTATAGACGTTTTCTAAATATGACGCTAAATGAGCAGCGTTGGTTGAAATCTTCCAAATCGTGCTCGATTTGAAGAAGGGGGGGTGGCGGTGAAATGGGCATGTAATCTGACACGTACGCTTGGCGGAGCGCCTTCACAGGTAGTCCGCGAACAACTCGGCTGACGGGCCTGGGATGACGATCTGGCTGACCAGCAAGCCCCGGGACTTCGCGTCGGCGGAGGCGGCGGCGACCGCGGCTGTCACGTCGGCGACGGTGCCGGTCATCAGGCAGAAGCCCTTGCCGCCGAGGGCCATGGCGACGTGGATTCGGAAGAGCGTGACACGGGCGGCCTTGGCGGCGGCGTCGGCGGCGGACACGATGGCCACGCCGCTGAATGTCTCGACCACGCCGAGGGCCCCCGCCTGCCCTTCCGCCAGGACGACCGACTGGCCCAGGGCCGCGAAGACCTGCGGGTCGACGTTGGGGATGAGCAGGTGGTCGATGATCGCCTCGCCAGCGTCGGCCAGGCCGGCGCGGATGGCGGACTGCACGTCGCTGACCGAGCCGGCGATGATGATGAAGTACTTGCCGGAGCAGATGGTCCGCGCGACGAGTATCTGCACGGCGGCGGCCTTGAGCATCGCATCCTCGACGCGATAGCCGACGCCGATGCTGCTAAGTTCGATTGCGCCGATGGATTTTGGCGAGGCCATAGGTCCCTCAACTTTCGATCCAGACAACGCCGTCTTTGATGGCGGCCACCTTCCCCGCAATCGAGGCGTGGACCGGGGCGCCGAGCGCCGGCTTGCCGTCCACCACCGCCAACCGGCCGACCACGTCGCCAACTCGGACCTTCGCGCCGACGGCGACGGCTGGCACGCACGGGGCGCCCACGTGCTGCTTGAGCTTGATGCCAACGCGACGGGCAGGCATCAGGCGATCCGCCAGCGGGCCGACGTTGGAGAAGCCGGCCAGGCCGAGCTTGTGCATCAGCTTGGCGGTGGGGATCTTCCGACCGGCCATCAGCAGGCCCGGGCGGGCGGGGTTGAACGGCGGGTTGTCCCAGCGGGTGCGTTCAGCCAAGATTCGCCGCTTGTTCTCGGCGCAGACGTTCTTGGGGTCGAGGTCCTCCGGGCAGGAGAACATCGAGCACAGGTTGCACTCGCAGCAGAAGCTCGTGCCGCGGACGTTGACCTCGCCGGCCAGGTTGAACATGAGCGACCGCATCGCCCGGTGCGGCTCGATCGGATGGCCGAGCAGGTATCGCGGGCAGAGTTCCGTGCAGAAGCTGCACTGGTCGCAGGCAGCCCGGCCGATGCGGGCGAGCGTGGCATAGGTGTTTCGCCGGCGACGGACGACCACGTGGTCCGCGGGCAGGACGATCACGCCGCCGGTCGTCTTGTCGACCAGGGCGTCGTGGTTGTCCTCCAGCCGGCCCATCATCACGCCGCCGACCACGTAGTTCGGATCGGGGCAAGCGG
>JAQTVL010000295.1 GCA_028706835.1 Phycisphaerae bacterium
AGTCATAAGAGTCAAGAAAAAAGCGTTGCGACAAATAGATATTTTGCGGAATGCCTCTGGACCCCGCCCGACCCGCTCTTACCGCCGGTTGGCCGGGTGCGACGAAAAGCTATTCGTCAGAGCTGCTGCGCGGCGCAAGGTCTTTCAGTTCTCGATTCTCGAATGTGGCCCAGCCGCCCTCGGCTGGGGATTCGGCCACGAAGTGGCCGGATTTCGCCCGCCTCCGGAGGGCGAACCGCAGCCGAGGCGGCTGTGCCACATGAGAACTGAAAGGCCCTGCTGCGCCGCGCGGGCGGGAGAACCCTTATTGCGGTCGGAGAGACGACGTTTCAATCGGTTGGGACCACGACCCGCGCGATTCGTGGATGCTCCGCATCCTTCGGGTTGGGATCCCACAATACGTGGACCCACTGGCCCACTTTCAGGTCGCCCAGCCTCCCCGGCTTGCTGTCGATCATGACCTCGGTCTTCTCATCGACCTTGAATTCCGTAGGCTGACTCATGGCCTGACCAGACAGGATGCGAAGCGACAGCGTCCCGTCCCCCACGACCGTGATTTGTCCGGTGCTGGGGGCGGCGCCTATCAACTTCCCGATGGCTGCCCCGAACTCCGCCACCGTGCGGTTGTCGTTGAGCAGTTTCAGCGAGACGGATTTCTTGCCGTGCGTCACGGACAGGCTGGTTTGGGCCACGTCGCGGCCAGCGGGGATAGAGTCGGACTTCTGCGTCAGCACACCGGTCCGCTCGATCAACTTCATCCATTCGTCGCGCTGGGCTGCGGTCAACACCCCGGAGGTTTGTACGCCGGTCCCGCCGAACTCATGCGTCCACTTGCCGCCTCTCATCCCAAACCGGAACTCCGTTGAGCCCCGTGCGCCGCCTTTGGCGATATCCACGCCCAACTCGTCGGCAACGACTTTCACCGTTACCTTGAATGTGTCAATACGCTTCGACCGCAAACGCTCAGTGAGGTTTGGCCCGCCGGGGGCGATATAGTCAAACTCCATCGCCTGCTCGCCCTCGCCAATCGCCTTGTAGAGGAATACGTAGAGCCCGACCGATGGGTCCGTTGCGCCGACGGCCGGTTGGAACTCGTCGGACGTCACATTTTTCGGCCCGGTGTGCGCCAAGACGGTTGAAATGCGGGCAATTCCGCCCTCCCACCCCATGTTCGCCCGGTCGCCCTTGAGTTCCACGCGGATGGTCTGCCCGACGCGGGCCGTCACCGTCTTGCCGTTGTCGGCGTTGGTGATGACCAGTTGGGCGTCGGCCGGCGCTGGTTCGACCACCTGGATCAGCGCATTCCCGCTCATTGCCATCACCCCGCCCAACTCAGGCCAAGGCGGGCCGGCGTAGACGGCCCTCACGCGGTACTCTCCGGCCGGCAGGCGATCCTTGCGGACCTCCTTGCCCAACTCCTGTGTGGTCAGGGCCCATCCGCCACCCACATTGGCATTGATCGTCTCGACCTGACCAGGCTTGATGGCCAACGGCTCTCGCGCCGCCTTCGCGTCAAATCGCGCGATCCACAACCCGGCGTTCCCGCCGCCGCGACCGGCCGTCGATTCAATGACCAGCCACGTATCATTGTCCGGCCGGGCGATCTTCAGTTCGTTGGCCCCAACGTTCTTGAAGGATACAACGAATTCCATCGGCGCGCCGGCCGGGCATGTCGCCTGCCGGGTGGAAATTCCCATTTGAATGTCGCGGATGGTCTCGCCCCAGGCGATGTCGGGCTTGGCCGGTCCAGCGCCCGCGACGACCATCACCAGGTAGCCCTGCCCGCCGCCGGTCATGTTGGAGCTGATCTTCAGGGCGTGCGAGGAGCCGGGCTGGTTCTTGAGCGTGTCAGACAGCATCGCGCGGGCGTCGCCCGTTTGCAGGACAATCGACACCGCCAGCGACTCGCCCTTGGCTCGCACGTCGAGGCCAATTTCCAGCCCGGCGCCCTTCATCTGAGTGGGTCCGCCTTCGGGCACGGCGACCCAGTCAGTGACCGCGGTGACGGTATCGGGCACTCGCTCCCCAATACGTTTCTCGACCGGCAGCGCCTTGACCGCCTTCATGATCCAGTCCGCAGCCGGCTGATCGTTGATCGGTTCGACGGGCGGGCCGTCCGTGGCGAACTTGCCTCGGACCAGCATCACCTTCATAACGCCCGCCGGCTGCGACGCCGGAGGCGAGATGGTCCGCGTTTGGCCGTCGGCCAATACAACCTCGCCCGACGCGGTGGCCAGCATGGCCATGCCCGCCACTACCGCTACAGTCAGTCTGCGATTCACGGTGTTCTCTCCCTTCACGGTGTTCTCGTCCTGTTCAACGCTTACCTTAAAACTCGATGAATCTCCCCGGCCGGTCACGTTTCCGGCCGACGATGCAATCTCCACGCGGGCCGATCTCGGCTGCGTGTCGCACCGCACCTGCCCATGGTCCAGCCAGACGCGATAAGGGCCGGCTGACCCTTCGATTCGTAATCGCGTCTTCGGCGCGATGGCGATCTTGGTATGTCCGCGAATCTTCAACGTCGCGGGCTTGTCGGAAGTCTGAATCCACGCCCCGCTGTCCAGCTTGGTCGGCTGGCCGGCGGAATCTGTCACCTCCGCCTGCCCTTCGAGGTGGTACGGATCGCGCAGCATGGTGAAGTAGCAGACGGCCAGTCCGATCACGATCACGGCGGCGGCTGCCAGTTCCAGGCCAATCCGCAGACGGCGACGCCACCTCGTCGGCCGCAGTTCGACTCGGACAGCCGACAGCACCCGGCCGCGAAGCACCTGGCCCGGGCTGACTGCCGCGGCCCGCAGGTCTGCCTCCAGATCGCCGAACTCCTGGTTGTCGAGTGAGGCATTCATCGTTCGACTCCCAATTCCACCATCAGCGGGTAAACGCCCCGCCCAGCATCTGTCGGAGTTTCGCCAATGCGTATCGGTACCGACTGGCCGCGGTGCTCGGATTGGTCCCCAGCACCGCGGCCACCTGCTCGAACGTCAGATCGGCATCGAGCTTCAGGGCCACGACGTCGCGCTGCTCCGCGGGCAGGCGATCGACCGCCGCCCGCAATCGGGCCGCCCGCTCGTCGCCCGAACCACCCTCGTCCGCTTGCTCGGGAGGATCGTGCTCGAGCGGGGCGTCGGCCGGCCGGCCCTGAGCCACCCGCCCAGCCGACCGTCGCAGACACACGAACAGGTAGGCGGCCAAGTCCGCGATGTTCGCCAGGGCCGTCCGGCTCCGCACCAGCGAGACGAACACATCCTGCACGGCGTCCTCGGCATCGGCCCGTCGGCCCAGCATCCGAAACGCCGCCGCGAACATCCGGGCCGCATACAGGTCGTACAGCCTGGCGTAGGCTGATTCCTCGCCCGCCGCCAGCCGGCTGCCCAGTTGTCGCAATTCGTCATCCACGCAGCATTCCTGTTCCACTCTTACAGGAGCAATTCGCAGGGGCAATTTGTCTAACAAAATCCGTGCCGGCCCGCTTGCGTTCTCACCATGCCCCCGGCTAGACTCCCAAAAACCACTTTGCCAGGAGCCAAACCCGTGACCGACGCCACGCTCGACTCTGTCGCCGCGCAACTGCTCAGACGCACAGCTGCGTTCGAATGTTTCCGAACAACCAGCCGAAATATCTCCGTCGGCTTCGAGGCCGGCAAGCTCAAGGCGGCCCAGACCAGCGAACGCGGCGGCGTCGGGCTGCGAGTCGTGGTCGGCGGCCGCGTGGCCGTCGGAGGCACGCCCGACCTGACCGCGGTGCAGGCGACGATCGACTCGGCCGTCGAGGCCGCAGCCTACGGCGACCCGTTCGGCTTCGCGTTCGCGCCGGCCTCGCCCGCGCCGCCGGTGGACGTGTTCGACCCGGCCGTCGCAAAGCTGACGCCGGCCGACCTCGTCGCCGTCGGGCGACAAGCGGTCGAGCAACTGGCGGATCTCGGCGCCGGCGCAACCGTCGGCGTGTCCGTCGACGCCGGCGTCGCGACGCGCGGCTTCGCCAACTCAGTCGGCCAGCGATACGACTATACGGCCACCCACTATAGCCTGTCGATCAGCGTGGAGTTCTTCGGGCACGACGACATCTTCAACGTGTGGGAGTCCGCCGAGGGCGTCCGGGCCGACGCGGACCTCGCGGCGATGATCGCCGCTGTCCGCCGCAAGTTCCGGGATGCCAGGGATGTCGTCCCGGTCGGCCAGCCGAAGCAGGCAATTGTGCTCACGCCGACGGCCCTGACGCAGTTCCTCTGGCCGCTGGCGTCGGGCCTGAACGGCCAGAGCGTTGCGGACGGCGTAAGCCCGCTGGCCGACAAGCGAGGCGGGCCGCCCATCCTCCCAGAGTCGCTCACGCTGATCGACGACAGCACGCTCGCCGGCCGGCCTGGCAGTCAGCCGTTCGACGATGAGGGCGTGCCCGCGCAGCGTACCGTGCTGATCGACCGCGGCCGCGTGACGAACTTCCTGCTCGATCTGCGGAACGGCGCGAAGCTGGGCCTGCCGAGCACGGCGTCCGCCGGCCGGGGACTCACCTCGCCGCCATCGCCGTCGTTGTCGAACGTCCTGCTCGCCCCGGGCGACGTGCCGCTGGACAAGCTGATCGGCGGCGTCGCTGATGGCCTGCTGATCGAGACGCTGCTCGGCGTCGGCCAGGGCAACGTCGCCGCCGGCGACTACGCCAACCCGATCGGCCTGGCCTATAAAATCCGCGCCGGCCAAGTCGTCGGCCGGGTGAAGAACTGCTCGATCGCCGGCAACATCTATGAGGACCTGAAGAAGGTGACCGCAATCGAAGACCGCGGCCACTGGGAAGGCTACGCCTGCCTGCCGCACGTGCGAATCGACGGGCTGGAGCTGGCGGTGGAATAGATGCGGATCACTTCTCCCGCGTGATCGCCCCGTATGTGCCCGGCCGGCGGTCGCCGAGCATCGCTTCGCGGAACGTGATCTGTTCGCCTTGCACGCTGAAGTTGTCCACGATTCGCTGATCGGCGTCCAGGTCCACCTCCGCTACCGACACGCCGATCCGCTGGCCGGCGTTGCTGATCCGCTGGCCAAGCGGCGAGATCACGCCGCTGTTGGCGATGTGGTCGCCCGGATGCCACAGCGCGCCGGGCAGCGGCGCCAGGCTCACCTGCACCACCCAGGCCGCGTTGTCGATCGCCCGGCTGGCGATCACGATATGGTCGTGGTGCTCGCCCCAGCCGCCCCAGTGCGTCGGCCAGAAGAGGATTTCCGCGCCGTTGAGCGCCAGGCAGCGGGCGGACTCCGGGAAACTGATGTCGTGGCAGATGAGCACGCCGAATGTGCCGAAGTCGGCCTGGAACACCGGCCAACTGTCGCCCGGCTCGACGCCGCGTTCGACTTCGCCGCAGGTGCAATGCACCTTGCAGTAGTGCCCGATGATCCGCCCCCTGCGGTCGTAGACAATCGCCGCGTTCCGCAGCTGACCGTCGATGTAGCCCTTCACAGGCAGCACCAGATACAGCTTGCAGCGGGCGGCCAGGTCGCCCGCCCACTTCGCCGTCGGGCCGGCGATCACGTCCTCCCAGATGTCCCGCCGGCTGGGATCGTTGGCGATCCCCTGCGTCGTCGCGTGCTCGGCGAAGCAGACGATGTCAGCCCTGGCGTCGGCGGCCTGCGTCACGAGTTGTTCGATGAGTTTGCGGCGATAGGCCTTTTGCTGGTCGGCCAGGGGCTGATTGACGACCGGCCCCAGCCGTTCGTGAACCGGGGCCTGCGCCGCCGCGATCCGCACGATGCGTGCCATGGAACTCCTCCGCCCAGAGGTGACCCGAGACATGATACCAAGGACGCTTTCGATTGTTTAGCCGCGACCCGAAGGGGGGTGCATAACCGTAGTTGCAGGGAGGGGCTGGCCGATAGATAGTGGTGGGGGAAGTTCGGCCGGCGGAGTCCGGCCTGTGGATCACGGAGGATCATCATGTCCGAGCAGCCAACACGCATTCC
>JAQTVL010000296.1 GCA_028706835.1 Phycisphaerae bacterium
CATGATAAACTTGTCCATTGGCCAGCCTCCTGTAAGGGTGAAGGTAAACAGCTCGAACGCAACCAACTGAGCGTTTGCCCCATATCCTGCAAGAGTCTGGCCGCTTTTGCCACATGGTATCTACGGGACTGGCCCAGAAAGGGGCGATCGCGTCCCCAGCGATAAATCGCTGGGCTATTACCAGATGTCCCTACGGGGCAAACAAATACGGTCATGCACCCATCGTTCGAGGGGTTCTTGCTGTTTTGTGCGGCCCGCGGTACGATCTCGCCCGATGAATTCCGATCCCCCACAGCCCTTCCGTCTTCGTTCCGACGACGACCGCCCGGCTGTTCCGCCGCCCGCCGCGCCGCCGGCGCCGGCCGAGCGCGTCGAGGCGCGTGAGCCCGGTTCGGTCATCGCCGTCGCGTTCGACAGCCCGCTCTATCGCGAATTCGATTACGCGCTCCCGCCACAGTGGGTCGGCAAGGTGGCGCCCGGGCAGCGCGTCGAAGTGCCGTTCGGCAAGGGCAACAAGCCGCAGGTTGGCTTCTGCGTCGGAATCCCGACAGAGTGGCGGACGCCGAAGCTCAAGCAGATTCTTGACGTGGTCGACGAGGTCCCCCTGATCGACCCGCCGCTGTTCGAGTTGGCGCGATGGATCAGCGAGTACTACGTCTCGCCGATCGGCCGGACGCTGGCGACGATGGTGCCGTCGGCGGTCAAACGGCAGATCGGCATGGCGCAGCGGACGATGGTGCATCTCGCCGTCGCGCCGGAGCAGGTGGAAGCGAAGCTGGCGGAATCGAGGAAGAGTGCGAAGAGGCAAGCGATCGCCAAGGCGCTGGTCGATGCCAATGCCCTGACGCCCGACACTGCGATCGAGATCGATACGCTTGCGAAACTCGCCGGATGCGCCAAGGCGCCCATCCTGCACCTCATCGAAAAGGGCGTTGCCGCCGGCGTTGTGCAGGACTACCTGCCGGGCCAGCCGCCCCCGCCGGCGGAACTGCTGGAGCCGGACTTCCAACTGAACGATTTGCAGAGCGCCGCCCTCGAGAAGCTCGGCCCGAAAGTCGACGAGCCGGCTTTCTCCGTCACGTTGCTGCACGGCGTGACCAGCAGCGGCAAGACGGAAATCTACCTTCGGCTGATCCGCCGCGCGCTGGCCCGCGGGCGGCAGGTGCTGGTGCTCATACCGGAGATCGCGCTGACGACGCAGGCGGTGGACCGCTACCGCAAGCGGCTGGGCAGCGTCGCGGTCATTCACTCCGGGCTGAACGACACGCAACGTCACCTGGCCTGGGCCCGGATCGCCCGCGGCGATTACCAGGTCGTGCTCGGCACGCTGTCCGGCGTGTTCGCCCCGTGCCCCCGGCTGGGGCTGATCGTCGTCGACGAGGAGCAGGAGTCGAGCTTCAAGCACCTCAAGTCGCCGCGCTACAGCGCCCGCGACGTGGCGATCAAGCGCGGCCAACTGCTCGGCATCCCGGTGATCCTCGGCTCGGCGACGCCATCGCTGGAGAGCTGGCACAACGCGCAGCACCTCCAGCGCTACGAGTATCTCGAACTGCCGCGGCGTGTCTCGGACGTGCCTATGCCCAAGGTTCGCGTGGTCGATATGCACGAGGAGGCCCGCGCCCGCCACGGCATACACCTGCTCAGCCGGCTGCTCGAGCAGCAGATACAGCTTGCGGTTGACGGCAAGCGGCAGGTGGTGCTGCTGCTGAACCGGCGGGGGTATGCCAGCTACCTGTTCTGCCAGTCCTGCCAGTTCGTCATGGACTGCGAGCGGTGCAACGTTCACCTGACGTACCATAGGGCGCTGGACGTCGGCTTGTGCCACCAGTGCGGCCGGAAGGTGTCGGTGCCGGCGAACTGCCCGAGTTGCGGGCACAAACTGATCCGGTTCGGCCTGGGCACCCAGCGGATCGAGGAGGAGTTGAACCGCAAGTTCCCGTCGCTTCGATACGCCCGCGTGGACAGCGATACGATGCGGCACGCCCGCGACTACGAACGCGTGCTGTCGCAGTTCGAGCAGGGCGAACTCGACCTGCTGCTCGGCACGCAGATGATTGCCAAGGGGCTGGATTTTCCGAACGTCAGGCTGGTCGGCGTGGTGTCGGCTGACACGACGCTGGCGATCCCGGATTTTCGGTCGGCGGAACGGACGTTTCAGCTTGTCTCGCAGGTGGCGGGCAGGGCGGGCCGGAGCGGCGAGGGCGGGGAGGGCCGCGTCGTCATCCAGACGCTGCACGCGGCGCTGCCGGCCATTACCTTCGCCGTGAAGCACGACTACCGCGGCTTCGCGGAGCACGAACTGCCCGCCCGCAAAGAACTGGGCTATCCGCCGTTCGGCCGAATGGCGCTGTTCGTGCTGCGACACCGCGACCGCGAGAAGGTGCTGCTGGCGGCTGACGAACTGGCGAAGAAGCTGACGGAGATACGCGCTGCCGCCGGCCTGCCGGGCAGAATCCTCGGCCCCGGCCCGGCGCCGATCGAGCGGATTCGCGATCAGTTTCGGTTCCACGTTCTGCTACAATCGCCGCGGGCGGACCTGATGCAGCGTTGGCTGGCGGAGGCGAGGCGGCAGGGGGCGCTGGACCTCGCGGTGGAGTGGGTGGTGGACGTGGACCCGCTGGCGGTGATGTGAGGAGCAGCTTTCAGCGAAGAAGCTTTCAGCGATCAGGGAAGAAGTGCTTCCGGCTGAATGCTGAGAGCTGAAAGCTGAACGCTCTGTTTTCCCGGGAGGACGCGATGGCGGAAGAGAAGAAGGAAGGCTCGTTCGCAACGGGCATTCGCGCGTTCGGCAAGACGATCGTCGCCGGCGTCGCCGTGACCGTGCCGTTCATCATTTCCGTCTGGGTCGCGCTCTGGCTGGGCAACTCGGTCGCTGACCTGACCCACGCCGTGTTCAAGGGGGTCGGCGCGCCGGCGTTGCCGCGGACCGGCTGGCAGTGGGCGGTCCTTGCCGGCGTGATCGGCGTGCTTGGCGGCTTGGTGATCTTCTGGCTGGTCGGCACGCTCACGCGGATGTACCTGGGGCGAAAGCTGGTCGAACTGGGCGAATTCCTGATGCTGCACATCCCGCTGATCAAGAGCCTCTACGAGGCCGCCCGCGACATGATGCGGTTCTTCGGCGGCGAGAAGACCCGCGACAGCAAGGTCGTCTACGTGTCGCTGGCCGGCGGCCAGATTCAGATGCTGGGCCTGCTGACCAACCCGAAGCCCCGCGGCTACCGTCCCGAGGAAGGCGAGACCGTTGCCAGGGTGGCCGTCTGGCTGCCAATGAGCTACCAGTTGGGCGGCTTCATGATCTACGTTCGCCCCGACCAGGTCCGCCCCGCGCACCTGACGGTCGAGCAGGCGATGAAGATCTGCGCCACGGCCGACGTGGGGTGAGGCAAGGGGCGCTGTCAGTCAGATTTCAAGAGCCACATTTCCCCCCCCCTTGAAACCTGACTCAAGGCGTTCCGCGAGGATGGCGTGTCCCTGCGGAATCCATCCGGTACATAAGATGGGCTCCCGATGGGCCCGAGGCCGCAGTCTTCAATCCTCTACTCTGATGACTGCTGTCCGGGCGAACCGGGAGCCGCAGCGGAGAATCTCAAAATGTCAACTCGCTACCGGATCAGCAAAGCGCGGCGAACGTCAGAAGCGTCAGCAGGATGATCCGGTATTTCCTCCGAATGAAGGACATCCAATCACCTTCTCTTTCTCTCTGGCACTGGCAGGTTGTGGGTCTCACTCCACTGGCGTCTATCTATGTAGCAAATCCTATGCCAGCGTTCAGGGGCGAACCGTAGAAAATGAACGGGTGGTTTGTAACTGATTGTTACAGATTAACTTGTGTTCTATTTCTCGCTTCCCCGTGGTGTGTTAATCTAGATAAATTGTCGATCAAAAACAACATCGCCCTGAAACCGCGTTGCTTTTTCGCAACGCGGACCATCCAACAGCCGCTACGACTTCACCGTATGGCTCGCCTCGAAATCGCGGATCAGCGCCCGTAGCGTCGCGACGACGCCGTCCGGATCGAACGGCTTCGAGAAATATGCGTCCGCCCCGCATTCCTGGCCTCGGCGGCGGCTGTCCTCGCCGTCCAGCGCGGTCACCAGCACGATAGGCACATGGCCACCGTTCATGCCGCGCAGTTGCCGGCAGGTCTCAAAGCCGTCCATCTCCGGCAGCATCACGTCCAGCAGGAAGCCGCTGGGATGAACCCGGCGGGCGATGTCCACCGCCTCCGGCCCGGTCAGCGCCTGGAGCGTATCCAGTCCGCCCATGTCCAGTAGTTCGCGCTCGAGTTGGTTCATCTCTTCGTCGTCTTCAACCACTACCACAAGAGGTCGAGTTCGCATTGCAACACCGTTTCACTAGATGCCGTCCCCACTTGTCGATTCCTACAACTCACCGCGCTATATTATAGGAGTCCGCTTCGGGGCGAAGACAATGGTTCACGCTCATCCAACAAGGCAGGCGGTTGCGTTACCCAGCAGCGAGCAAATTCGGCTGGCGCTGCGGCTGTACGTGCGGGCTGCCTATCCAGCCGGCCCGCCGGAGTCGATCCAGCCGCTCATGCCGCCCGACAGTCCGTTCGATCCGCTGGAATGGCTGTCGGCTGATGCGGTTCAATGCGAGCGTCGCAAGACGGACGACGAGGCGGCGGCGTTCACGCTGCGGCTGGGCAACCGGTTCTACCCGCACATGAAGTTCCGGCTGGTCCGCGCACCGACCGAAGACGTGTTCCTGTTCATGGTCGATTCGCACGACTCGATGGTGATGGCTCATGCCCGGCCCCAGGACCAGCCGCTCGTGCGGGAATTGAACCGGCGGAACGCGGAAGTCGCGCGGGCGATCACGGCGGCGTGGACCGAGGCGGGCCTGCCGACGGAACGGAGCTGGCTGAGGCGCAGAATCGAACAAGGGCGGGCCAAGGGGAAATAGGGCCTCTATTTCTTCCCTTTGTACGTCGCCGGGTCCAGCGGCACCACCACCGGCTCCATCAACTCCGCCGGCACGCGCATCTGCTTGAGTATCTTGTCGAAGTCAGCCGACCACTTGCCGTACTGGTCCTTGGGCGTCTGGCAGCGGATGATCAGCCGGCGGACGTCGCGGTGCAGGTCGAGCACGCGGCACTGGTAGGTGGTGTTCCTCGGCTGCTGCGGCTGCATGCCGTAGTAGACGCCGTACATGGCCTGGGCTATCCCCTGCACCTGGAGCACCTTTTCCACGCCGACCCACTCGCCGATTTCGATGGGTTTGCTCGACAGGAGTTTCGCGTCGCCAAGGTTGTCGGTGAGCACGCCCGGCGGCAGTTCGTATGGGTGCAGCACGCGGGCCGCCACATACACCTGCATGTTCGGCACGCCCATGACCATTCCGGGCATGCCGGGCCGGCCGGGGATCGCCTGCTTCGTCTCCGGGTTCCACAGCCCGACGTCGCTGGTGGTGTTCTGAGCGGCTGCCCAGCCCTCGACGCCGCCAAGCGAGGGCCTGGCGTCCGCGGGCCAGATGCGAGTGGACTCCGGGCGTTCGGCCAGGCCGGCCAAGATATCCTTGAACCGATCGCCGATATTCGTGCCGCCCTTTTGCGAATAGGCGTTGGCCTGGTAGGCGCCGTCATCGCTGACCGCATAGACTTGCGTGTTATTGGCGCCGTACTGGCGGACGACCATTTTGCCTGTGCCGCTGCCGAACTTGATCTTTACGACGGTCCCGCCGGCGAGCATGCCCGCCGGGTTGCCGCCCATGGACGCCTGGATGTTCATCTGGACCGGGGTGCCGCCGACGTCCAGGCGGATGCTCAGCCCCGCGCCGCCGTACTGCCCGCCGACCGCGTCGTTCGGGCCGATCGCATTGGCAGGCCCCTGCCACTCATCGATGTAATACACGTTCGCCTTCGGCATCGGCACGACATCGTTGGCCCGCGCCACCATCCTCCCCGTGCCGCGGTCGAAC
>JAQTVL010000297.1 GCA_028706835.1 Phycisphaerae bacterium
GGCCGTGGCCAGCGTGCGACCGTTCGCGACGGTAACGTTGCCGTTGAGGGTCAACGTGCCATAGCCGGCGCTGCCGAGCGTGAAGTACCCGCCGACAGCGAAGTCGTTGTCGAGGCTTCGAGCCGTGGCGCCATCGGACAACAATGTCCCGCCGTCGGCAGTAACCGTCACCGCCCCGACGCCCAGCGGTCCTTTGGTGAACGGGGCTGTGTCGCTGCTGGCGCCCATGTACAGCGTGCCACCGTAGAAGATCGTCCCGCCGGTGCGGGTGATGTTGCTGTTATAGACGGCGCCGTTACCCGCAACCATCAGCGGGCCGCGATAGGTGTCCAGGCCGTAGAACCGGGTGATGGAACCGGTGAACCTTACGCCCCACGAGCCCACGCCGTCATCGACGACCGCGCCACGAAATCTCCAGTCACCGACGGTAGCGATCGTGCGATTCCCGGTCAGCGTGGTCTGACCATACCAGTCGGTCGTCCCGCCGCCGTAACCGGACATGGCCAGGTCGGCCTCCAGCCTCAAGGCGTTACGGATGGTCCGAGTCGACCCCACCCACGCGCCGCCCCGCCAAGTCAGGGTCCCGACGCCAAACGGCCCCGACACGAAGTTCCCGCCGCCATCAAGCGTGCTGCTGGAGCCGATGCCAAACATACCCGCACCGCTGACAATCAGTCCGCCGCTCCAGGTCGACTGCCCAGCGAATATGTGGTAGCTTCCGCCCGTGACCGTCAAGGTGAAGTCGTCCGCGCCGTCGCGAATCTCGCCGTTGACCTGGTAGCCTTCCCACCAGGAATTCCCGGCCGTGATGGTGCGGTTGCCCGTGAGGGTAATCGGCCCATCGAGGAACAGGTTGGTGTGGTCGCCGCTCGCCATGTTCATCGTCACGTTGCCGTCGAGGACGACCTCGTTCTTGATGTGCACAAGGTCATTACCGAAGCTGCCGCCGGCCCCGATGACCCCGCCCTTAACAATGAGTTTGCCCAAGCCGAGCGGGCTGCTCGTCAGCGACGGCCATGTGCCGACAGCGGTGGTCATGGGGGCCAGCGTGCCGCCGTTCAGCGTGAAATCACCGGTGAACGTATTGGCACCACTGATCTTCAGAAGGCCTGACCCGCTCTTGGCCACGCCCCCGGACGTGCTCGCGCCGAATGAGGTGGCAAGGATCACGGTATTCGCGCCGATGTCCAGCGTGGCGGTCACGCCGTCGGTTAATGCCAGACGGGGCGACAGGTCGGCCGTCATCCCTGCGCCCCACTGCAGGGTCGAGTTGCCGGTGAACGTGATCGCGCCGGCGCTGCCCAACCCGGTCCCGGTAAACGACAGCGTGCCGGCGCTGATATCCGTGCCGCCGGTGTAGGTGTTGGCTCCGGCCAGGCTCAGCGTCCCGCTGCCGGCCTTGACCAGCTTGCCCGACGTGCTGCCGCCGAACGCGGTGGCCAGGGTGACGTTGTTCGCGCCGGTGTCCAGCGTGGCGCTCACGCCGTCGGCGAACACCAGGCGTGCGGACAGGTCCGTCGTCGTCGCCGTGCCCCACTTGAGGCCTGAGTTACCGACGAAGGTGATGTTGCCGCCGCCCAGCCCGGTCCCAGTGAAGGCCACCGTGCCCGCGGCAATGCGGGTGCCGGCGTAGGTGTTGGCCCCGGCCAGCAAGAGCGTGCCGTCGCCGACCTTGTTCAGCGTGCCGCTGGTGATCGCGCTGGTAATGGTCAGGGTCTTGGTCGCGCTGACGCCGATGGACCCGCCGCCCAACGTTACGGGGTGGGCCGTGCTGAACGTATCGCTCGCGTTGAACACGCCGGCGTTAATCGCCACAGTGGTGCCCGCAGCGCCCAGGTTGCCGTCAGCCGATGCGTTCAGCGTGCCGGCCGATATGGTGATGGACTTGCCCGCGCCGCCGAAGGTGTTGGCCGCATTGCCGAGCGTCAATTCGCCGTTGCCCGTCTTGGTGAAGCCTTCGGCGCCGGAGAACACGCCGCTGAGCGACGCGGCCTTGCCGGGCGCCACGTTGATCGTCGCGCCCGCGGCGAATGAGCCGCCGCGCGTGCCGGTCAAATTGTCGGTAATCAGCAACGTGCCGGTGCCCAGGTTGATCGCATTGGCCGCGTTGCCGAGGTTCGCGTCGGCCGACACGCTGAGCGTGCCACCGCCGGAAAGGCTGACGCTGCCCACGAAGTCATTGGCCCCGCCGAGGACGACGTTGCCGGTTCCGTTGATGGCCAAGTCGCCCGTGCCGGACACGGGGCCGAAAATGGCCAGGGTGTTGCCGGCACCGGTGCTGGTCCAAGGCTGGCTGCCCAGCAACGTGGTCGGCGTGCTGATCGTGTTCACGCCCGTGCCCGCGCTGGTGATGCCGAACGCATTAATCGAGAGCACCTTGCTGGAGTCCGTGCCGCTGATCGTCCAGCCGGGCGTCTTGAAATCGATGCCGCCGACCGCATGCGAGGCCTCCAATACCGGCGGGAATGAGGTGCCGGCGTTGAACTCCGCGATGGCGAGGTGGGTCGGAGGGCCCTCGGGCGACCAGTTGGTCCCGGTGGCGAAGGTCTGAGTCGTGCCCTGCCAGACGTAGCGCGGGGCAGTAAAGCTATAGGACAGCACGACGTTGCCGCCCATCGTGCCCGTCGACCACGAGCCGTCGGCGATCGTCGGGGCGTTGAGGGTGGTGAACGGGCCGCTCGCGTCGGCCAACCCGGTGTTGGTGATCAGCGACCAACTGTGCGGGAACTTCCAGAAGTCATCGCTGGTGTTTGCGGCGGTCCCGGTCAGAGTGACGTTCAGGGTCAGGCCCGACGCGGCGGCCATCCCGCCGCTGGTGATGGCAACTTGCGAATAGTTCGTCCCCGCGCCGCCGCTGGTGCCATCCTGCGCCGCCAGAATCCAGTCATAGGTGGTGCCGGAACCGAGCGTCAGGGCCGGACTCGTCCCCGAGAAAGTGATTTTGCCCGGGGCGGTTCCCGTGGCAGGCGAAATGGAGTTCGTAATGGTCAACTGCCCGGCAACGCTGCCGGCTCCCCTCATGTTGGCCACGGTCGCCGTGCCGCCGCCGCCCGAACCGTCGCCGTTGCCGCCATTGTAAATCGCAGCGACTTCCGACGCAGACAGCGCTTTGTTGTAGAGGCGTTCGTCGTCGAAATAGCCGTACCAAGTCTGGTTATCGCTGACGTTCCCCGGGTGGCCGAACATGAGGTCGGTTGCACTGGCGGCAACCGCGGACTTGTCCCATTGCGCCTTCTGTACACCGTTGGTGTACGCCGTCACCCTGACCGTTGTGCTGTTCAGCTTTTCAAATGTGTACGTCAATAGTGCCCACGTGCCGTTGGCGAAGCCCATATTGGCTGTTGTTCGATTGTCCCCGACGGTAGCGACGCTGAAGGTCGAGTTGCCGGCGCCTTCGCTCCATACCTCCCAGCCATCGTTCGCATTGTAGTTCGATTTGTGTCCCCACGGGCGAGCCCACGGCGCCGTGCCCGCGTTCAGTTGTGTCCAAGTGGACACGGTGAAACTATCGGTGAAGTCGAAAACCGAGTTGAAGTTGGCCACCTTGAGGTAGGCCCCGCCGCTGATCGCCGCCGCCTTGCCGCCAAACTTGTCAGCAACGCTCGCCAGCGCCCCGCCGTTGGGCACCAGCGTGGCGGTCCCAATGCTGGAGTTCGTGCCGGTGTTGGCGAACGGGCCCGTGGATTCGTCCATCGTCCATCGCCCGATCAGGTTGGCGCCAGCCGTGATCGCAAAGACGGAGGTGGTCAACGTGCCGCCCGTCAGGGTGATTGTGTCGATGGCACTATCGGAGATCGTGGCGGCCTTGAATGTGTGGCTGCTGTCCGTGGCGAAAGTAACGCCATTCTTGAGATCGATCTTGTTACTGACCACCACCGCGTTGGCGCCGGTGCTAATCGAACTTGTTCCGCCGGAGAACTTCAGGGTTCCGACGTTCAGGTCGCTGCCTGACAGCGTCACCGTGCCCCCAGTCGCGTTGAAGGTGGATATCGTGGCGGGCGCCGTAACGGTCATGCTCCCGCTGGTGAGGCTGAGAGTCGGAATACTGACGGCAGCGGCCAGATTCAGCGTGCCGCCCGCCACGGTCACCGAACTGGCGGACCCGGCGGCTGCGACGTGCGACAGCGTCAGCGCGCCGCCGTTGACCGCGATGGCGCCGGCGAAGGTGTTGCTGCCGCTGAGCACCAGGGCGCCGGCAGCAACCGTGACGCCGCCCGTCAGGGTGTTGTTGCCGCTCAGTGTCACGGTGCCTGCCCCAGCGACCGTGACTCCCGCCCCTGCGGGAGATTCGGAAAGCGTGCCGCTGAAGGTCAGGGCGCCGGTACCGGGCCCCCCGATGGCCAGAGAGGAGCCCAAGGTGATGTTGTTGCCGAGGCTGAACGCACCCGTGCCAAACTGATTGACGTACGGCTTCAAGGTGCCGTTGGCGACGAGATTGAGGTTCCCGGCCCCGGACCCCGGCACCACGGTGTTCGTCCACGATGTGTCGGTGCTGTTGAGGTTTAGGCCGTTCAACTGGAACACCCCAGCGCTGTCATACGTGGAGGTGTAGGCGGCGCCGATCGTCGAGTTGCCGAACGCCAGAACGGTCGAGCTGCTGCCGCCCGCCGGCGGCGGGGTGGTCCAGACGCCCGAGTTACGCCAGTTGTCGGTCGTCCCGGTCCATGCTGTAGCAGAGGATGTGCCGGCGGCGAGTTGGACATTGTCGACAATCCAGCCGGGTGTATTGT
Source organism: Phycisphaerae bacterium (assembly GCA_028706835.1). Classification (GTDB taxonomy): domain Bacteria; phylum Planctomycetota; class Phycisphaerae; order JAJVII01; family JAJVII01; genus STB-87. The sequence goes on from JAQTVL010000297.1 coordinate 4,731, forward strand.
TGGTGAATTCGTCCCATCCGCCCACGAACTGAATCTGTATCTGGTCGCCCGCACTGAACGCCCCAAGGTTCGCCATCGTATGAACCCATACTCCTTTATTGGAGGCGGAGTACCCCGTCGTTCCGGAGGAAGCGTTGAACGCGTCTTTGTTCTTGACTTCCCCTGCGTTGCCGACGTTGACATTCCTGACGTATCCGTTCTGGGTGAACGCGGAACCGGCCAGGTAAGTGAAGCCACCCGAATTCGTCTGGACCTTGACGATGCCGCCATCCCACGGCCCGCCACTGTCATACTCGAAGTTGTACAACTGATCGAAATTCAATACGATCTGTCCGCTCACACCCACGGTTATGGAGGTGCCGGTCAAATACCGGTTCTGGTTCCCGCCGGCCCCGCTCGTTCCGTCGGCCCGCCACGCGCCGGCCGTATAGGCCCAGGCGCCGCCGCCAGCCGACGCCGTCCAGCCGCCGTTGCTGCTGTCGAAGGTTTCATTGTAGAACGTGTACTGTGCGTTCACCGCGCCGGCGACCGTGAGGATCGCAACCAGCACCGCCACGCTAGTTACCGAGATCCTGTTCAGCATGCCGCTCTCCCCGAAAGACTTAGGGATGGAACGATGCACGTACAGACTCGCACCGGCACACGGTCTTCACGCGGACGCCGGCACTCAATTTTCAGACAGGCACTGGCATTCAGTTCTTAGACTGGCACTGGCATCTTTCTTTCCTGCAAACGGCGTACCAGAACACAACGCGATTCGAGAAAAACAGCATAACATATTGTTCTGTCACATCTTAACTAGCGATCTCCATTATGTGGGAGTGGGCGTGGATGTTGAGATTTGAAACATCGAATAGTGCGTTAAAGACTGCTATGTGAACATAAGCTCTTTGTGCGAATTCGATAATGACAACGTACATTTGGGAGTACGGTGTTCACAACGCCTGAAATTGAGGCCACCCGCAGGATTGAACTGCGGATCGTTGGCGACGCTATTGCCCCTGCAACTTGCCTTTGCTGAGCATGAGCAGACGCCCCGTTCCAGGGCTTAAGAGGACTACGGCGGTTTCAACCATCGCCCACATAGCCGGGCTTACCAGGCGGAACACGGCACTCGCTGCCCGCGTGTAGGCTTCCCCGCGATGAACCGTTCTTGGTCTACGGTACGCTACGATTAACCCGCCGCGGAATAGCAGGGCAAAACCCC
>JAQTVL010000298.1 GCA_028706835.1 Phycisphaerae bacterium
CGGCGTGCCGCGGCGGCGGGCCAGCGCGATCACGCGATCCAGGTCAGCCGGTGAATCCATGCGATACGCCTGGATAACGATGCCGAAGTCGCGCCAGTCGGCGAACGCAGGGTCCGCCGCGATCCGCTCGAACAGGTCGAGCGTCAGGTCCTTCACCTCGTCGTGTTCCATGTCGACGTGAATGAACGCCCCGAGCCGCCTCGCCTCGCGCAGGATCGGCCCCAGCCGGGCGATCACCGCGTCGCTCAACCGCCGCGCCGCCAGCGGATCGAACTGCGAGTAGAGCCCCGTCAGCTTGATCGACAGGTTGACTCGCGGCATCCGCCGGCCGCCGTCCGCCTGGTCGATCAGCGGGTCGCCGGGCCAGCGGCCCGCCGCCTCCGTCAGCCCGCGAATCAGCGACAGATACGCCGCCGCATACGCGTCCGCCTCGCGCTCGGAAAGCACCTTTTCGCCGAGCAGGTCGAGCGTGAATGCCAGCCGGCGCGACCGAAGCCGCAACGCGGATTGCACCGCCTCCTCGACCGTCTGGCCGGCGATGAACCGCCGGGCCAGCCGGCGAGCCGATCGCACCACCGCCGCCGCGGACAGGCGGCCCCGTAGCGTGTGCCTGGCGCCCAGCAAAGGCGGGGCGAGGCGCATCAGCCGGACGAGCATGTCGGCCTGCGAGGCGTGCCCGCGGCCGTTGGCGCCGTGAGCCGGCTCCGCCAGGTATTCCTTGAGGTGGCCGAGCACCGCGTCGCGGTCCGGCAGCGCGGGCAGTACGTCGACCAGCCGAAACAGCCGGCCCTTGAGCGCCGGCACGCCCATCGACCACTGCATGGCGCGTTCGTCCCACCAGCGCGGGCTTAACGGCGCGGGCGACCGGCGGCGGGAATCATCGAAGAGTTCCCGCCCGATCTGCTCGGTGCGTTGTTCAAGCCAGCGAACGCGGGAAGTGTCCGGCATACCCTCACCGACCAATTGTAGGCGAGCTTACGCGGGCGAACGTTTTCGCCACGGCCGGGCCAGGGCGAGATAGAGCAGCAGCGGGATCAGAATCGCGATGACCAGCGCGATCCACGGCGAGCGCGAGTCGCGATAGTGGTTGCCCACGTAGGCATACACGATCGACATCGGCAGCACGCCGAGCGACGCGCCGACGAGGAACCGCCAGAAGTTCATCCGCGCCACCCCGCACGCCGCCGCCGTCAACTCGGCCAGGATTGGCACCGGCCGCGTCACGATCAGCATGCCGCCGCCGAACCGCTTGACCTGCCGGCTGACCGCGTCGCCGCTCGGCCCGTCGCCGTTCTTCTTCTGCCCGGTCCACCCGAACAGCCGGCCCAGCCAGTAACAGCCGATCCACGCCAGCATCGAGCCGGCGAACGAGACCATCGTGCCGGTGGCGAAGCCGAACAGCCGGCCGTTGGTCGTCATCACCACCGAACTGGGCACCGGCAGGAACATGTCGCTGCCGAGCAGCACCATGACCGCCATGGCCGCCAGCTTGCGGTGATGGTCGACCCACTGCACCGACTGATCGCTCAGTTCGAGCGTTTCCTCGTCGCCGGCGGTGGCCGGCTGGCTCGTCGTCGCGGTCTGGGCCCGGCCTTTCAGCCAATGCTCGAACCGTCGATTGCCGACCAGCACAAACCCGGCCGCGAACAGCAGCACGAGCACGACGGTCGTCTTCACCCATCCGATTCTTGACATTATCGCTTAACCACCCGCACGTTCGCCCCCAGCCGGCCCATCGCCGCCGGGAAGTCCGCGAACGTTTTCTCTACGCACTCCGCCCGGCGAATGATCGTTTCGCCCGACGCCGCCAGGCCCGCCGTCGCCAGCGTCATCACCATCCGATGGTCCGCCCGGCTGTCGAGGTCCACGCCGTGCAGCGGCGATCTGCCGATTCGCAGGCCGTCAGCCCGCTCATCGACCGTTGCACCCATCGCCCGCAGTGCGTTGGCCATTTCGGAAATGCGATCGCATTCCTTGTGCCGGGCGATCTCGGCATTGACCAGTTCCGTTTCGCCCGCCGCCAGCGCCCCCACCACCGCCAGCAGCATGAACTGGTCGATGAAGTCGTTGCAGTCGATCCGCCGGCCGACGAGCTGGCTGCTTCGCGCGATCACGCGGTCGCGCTCGACGCGAATGTCGCCGCCCATCGCCCGCAACACGTCGAGCACCAGCCGATCCGGCTGTGGGTCTTCCGGGTCCAGGCCCGTCACCATCACCTCGCTGCCCGGCGTGAGCAGCGCCGCCACAATCGGGTAGATCGCCGCCGACCAGTCGGTCGGCACGGTGTAGTCAAACCCTTTCCAGCAGCCCCCCTCGCGGCGCGGCAACCGGTAATGCTCGAAGTTCTCATGCTCCACGCAAACGCCCAGCCGCTTCAGCCAGTGCAGCGTCAGCCCGACCCACGGCTTCTCGCCGGCGTTGCGGACGCGAAGGTCCACGCCCACGCCCGCCGCCGCCGCGGCAATCAGCAGCGCCGACACGTACTGGCTGTCGGGCCCGTCGATCGTCGCGCTCCCGCCGCGAAGCGGGCCGCGCACCTCGACCGGCCCGTGGCCGTCGCCCTTCGTCGAGACGGCTGACGCCCCCAGTTGCGTCAGCCCGTCCAGCAGCGGGCCGATCGGCCGGATGGTCTGAATGGATTCGTCGCCCGTGATGACCACCGGGCCGCGGGTACTCAGGGCGCTGGCCGCCGTGAAGAACCGAAAGATCAGCCCGCTGTTGCCACAATCGATCGCATCCGTCGGCGTGCTCGGCCGGCCGGCGACGCCGGTGATCTTCCACTCCTCCGCACCCATCTGTTCGACCGTTGCGCCGAGCAGTTGCAGCGCCCGTACGCCGCGGCGCCAGTCGCCGGAAACGGCTGGGCGGCGTATCGTGCTCACGCCGTCGGCCAACCCCGCCAGCAGCAGCGCGCGGAACGAGTGGCTCTTGTTGCCGGGCGGGGCGATCTCGCCTCGCAGGTTCGAACTGGCTGACACGATCAGGTCCATGACCGCAATGATAAGCCCTGCGACGCGCGCGGGCAACCCGAACGTCGCGCCGCACCGATGCAAGCCCGCCGCGAGCAGAGCGTTTTTATCTGGTAAACTAACCTGACCAGGCTCTGTCTTGTCTGTCTTGGGCGAGGGGCCGATGACCAAGGAGGTCCGAACGATGAACCGATCAACTGTGTGCCTGTGCGTGTGGCTGTCGCTTGCCTCTTCGCCGCTGCTGGCTGCCGCCCCCACGACCGCGCCGGCCAGCCAGCCCGCCGGCGCCGAACGCGCTGCGGCCCTCAAGGCCAAGGCGGACTCGCTCGTGTTCAAGTTCCTCTACGTCGGCGCGCAGGATAAGCCGTTCTACCAGGTGACGCTCAGCGTGCCCGACTTCATGCTCGACGAGCCGAATACGTTCGACCGGACCGAGCGGATCACCGCGGCCCAGGCCGGCAAGATCGTCGATCTGCTGGCCGCCGGCGGCTGGCTTGCCGCGGCAGATCGCGTCGGGGCCAACTGGAAGGTGGCTGACAACCCGAAGGCGGCGGGGTACTCCTTGCTGGTCACCGCCGACAAGATCGCGTACGCGATCCCGCTCGGCTTCGACCTGAAGATGCTCAAGCTGATGGACGCGGTCGCCGCAGCCGTCGACGGCCCAGCCGCCAAGGCGATGAAGTTGATGATCGGCCGAATGTCCGGCCTGCGGGCACAATGGGAGGCGGCAAACGCAATCGGGACGGCGCAATAATCGAAAAGCCCCGGGACCTGGTGGTTCCGGGGCTTCTCTTCTTGACGGGGGACATCACACACCGGCTGGGGCGACGAAGGCTGTGTCAACGTCGCAAACCAGCCGGGACTGCCCGGGACAGGGGTTGAACCTGCACGAGATTTAACTCTCACCAGCCCCTCAAGCTGGCGCGTCTGCCAATTCCGCCACCCGGGCGACAAGTTGGAATCCGAACAAGCCTAATTAGCCTACTGGCCCCGGGCCACTCGGTCAAGGCGATTTGAATGAAGGCTCAACGCAGCAGGAAACCTCACCTCATCAGTGTGAAATACGGAACTTCCACACAGTTACATTTCCATACCGATGTTGCTATTTGGCAACATGGCCAAATAATATGTTGCAAGAAAGCAACATGTCGCCTTTATCAATAATTATTCACATACATCTAACACATTGCATGCAAACATGTTACGTAATATCGTAAACATTCTCGTTTGCCTGGTACACAGTTTGCACTATATTTCCATGGAAGCGCGAACTGTTTTCTGAAACGCCAGTGAGAGAACAGCTTCCGTGCGGGCCGGGTCGCCATAGCTCCTGAAGGAGGAACCATGGACACGATCACCTACCCCACCAGCGAAAACCACACCACGAACCACTCCTTGCGAATTCTCGGACTGGCTGCCGTCTGTCTTCTCCTCGTCGTCCTGCCTGCGCGGGCGGACCTCTACACATGGTCCGCCGTCATCCCCGCCAACTGGGGGACCGGCAGCAGTTGGGACCTCCTCCTCGTGCCGACGGCGGCTGACGACGCGCTGTTCTCAGCCAGCGGCGCCAGGACCGTCAACGTCGACGGCGCGCGCAGCATCACCAACGTCTCGTTCACCGGAAGCGGGGCATGGACGGTCGCGGGCACCGGCACCACCCCCTCGCTGACGCTGACCGGCACGCTCGCCTACGGCAGCTCGGGCGTCAGCACCATCGGCGTCAGACTGTCCGGCACGGGCGGGCTGACCGCCACCGCCGGACAGGTGGACATCACCAACAACACCAACAACTACAGCGGCGCCACGCTGATCGACGGCGCCAAGGTGCGGATCGGCGGGGCGGCCCCCGGCACGCCGTTCGGCACTGGCCTGCTCCGCCTCAAGAGCGGCAACCTCAGCGGCATCGGCACCCAGAACTACTCCGCCATCACCAACCCCTACCGCATTGAGGGCGACTTCAGCTTCGGCGGAACGACTGACACCATCACCAACCAGTTCTCGGGCACGGGCACCCTCTACACGGCCAACGCCAACCTCACCGTTCCCGTCGGCGCGGGCGTCGCACTCAACGGGATCATCGGCGAGAACGCCGCCGGCTACGGCTTCACCAAGCTCGGCGCGGGCACGATGACGCTGGCCGGCCTGAACACGTTTACCGGCCAGGTGGTCATCAAGGAAGGGACCATCGGCTTCACCGGCGGCAGCGCGACGATCGGGTCCGCCAACCCGCTGGGCAAATACAGCACGATCCTGCTGGGCGATTCGACGCTCGGGGCCGATGCCGCGATCATCAAGGGCAACGGGGCCGGGACGCTGTGGCAGGACATTACGGTGGTGGGCGGCGCGGGGCTGCGTACCATCGGCACGGGCAACCAGTCCGGCGGCACCTACTCCGGCACGATCACGCTGAACAAGGACGTTGTCTTCACCACCGTCGGCGGTGATAACGCCACCTTCAGCGGCAGGATCACCGGAACAGGCAACATCACCAAGACCGGCACCGCCACCGCCACGTTCAGCGGCGCGACCGCCAACGACTACGTCGGCAGCATGTTCGTCACCGACGGCATCCTGTCGCTCGGCAAGACCGCCGGCCTGAACGCGATCACCGGCAACGTTAAGGTCGGCGATTACATCGGGGCCGCAGTCAACCGGGACATTCTCAAACTCGCTGCCAGCAACCAGATCGCCGACAGTGTGGCCATCCTGATCGCCTCGACCGGCCAGTTCGACCTGAACAATTTCAGTGAAACCGTTGCCACCGTCACCGGCACGGGCAACATCAATACCGGCACCACCGGCACGCCCACGCTCACCTTCGGCGGCGACAATGCAGCCGTCACATTGCCCGGCGTCCTCACCGGCACGGTTGGCAGCATCAGTTACGTCGGCACGGGCGGCCTGACGCTGACCGGCGTCAGCCCGGCCTACACCGGCTCGATCGCCGTCACGCAGAGCACGCTGATT
>JAQTVL010000299.1 GCA_028706835.1 Phycisphaerae bacterium
CCGCATCCCGCCATCCCGCCGCCCAGCCGGCCGAGGCGCTGCTCCGCGACTGCGACATCGCGCGGACCCGCCGCTCCGGCCCCGGCGGGCAGCATCGCAACAAGACCGAAACCGCCGTGGTGATCGTGCATCGCCCCACCGGCGTGTCAGCCGAGGCCTCTGAGCGGCGGAGCCAGTCGGAGAACCAGACGCACGCGGTGTTCCGGCTGCGATTGCACCTAGCCGTGGCGATTCGCGTCGCCCCTCCGGCCGCGCCCAGCCCGCTGTGGCGTTCGCGCACGGGCCAGGGTCGCATCGTCGTCAACCCCGGCCACGCGGATTTCCCGTCGATTCTGGCCGAGGCCCTGGATATCCTTGCCGTGTGCGACTTTGACCCGAAGCCCGCAGCCGACCGCCTGGTCGTGACGCCGTCGCAGTTGGTCAAGCTGCTGTGGAAAGAGCCCGCCGCCCTGGAAATGGTAAACCGCCGCCGCGCGGAATCGGGCCTCCACCCGCTGAAGTAAGGTCCAGTCGACCGAGGCACGCTCGGCAGCGAGATCGAATGTCTTTTTGTGGAGTGCGGTAGCGCCGTTACCGCTTTTGCAGGGCGGGCAGAATTAGGCGTAACTCGCGGCACCTGCTAAGATGGCTCTCGGGCATGCAAGATTGGCACTGGCGGCTACGAGGAAAGGGGCTTCCATGAAACGGATCATCCGACAGACATGTCTTGTCGCACTCTGCCTGGCGGCGGCGGGATGTCAACTGTCGGCGACGGCGCCCGCACCGCTCAAGGGGGAAATTGTCGGCAGGACCGTGCCTGAGTGGGCTCGCGAGGCGCTGGCCAGGGCGAAGGCGCCAAATGTCCGGGCGACTGCGCGGCCTTCCACCTCGCCGGCGGACGAGGCGTCGCGAAATGATCGCGTGCGCGAAGTGATGGAAGGGACGGTCCCGGAGATTCGATTCAATGCCGTCAGCTTCGAGGTCGCGTTGAAGTTCTTGTCTGATCTGCAACGGGTCGGCATCAACCCTAACTGGGCGGCAATGGAGAAAGTTGGCATCACCGGGGAGACTCCGATTTCGCTCCAACTTCGCGACGTGACCTATGAAACCGCCCTGCGCGAAACCCTGACCAAGGCTGCCGGGAAAGAGGGCGTAATCGATTACATCGTCCGGGGCGGCAAGATTCAGATCTCGACGACGGAAGAACTGGAAAAGCTGGAATACGTTCTTGCATACGACGTTCGCGACCTCCTGATGTCGCCGCTGAAGGATGATGAGGCCGAGGCCCGTCGGCGGTTGAGATTGGCGGTGCGCCAGTCGCCCCCGCTCACGCCCGAGTTGCAGAAGCGCAGAATTGAGGTCTTCCTCACGTTGCTCCGTTCCACAGTCGAACCGGCATCCTGGCAGCCCTCGGGTCATGCGGACATCATCGAGTCCGGCGGGTTCCTCGCTGTTCGCCAGACCCCGCACGGACACCGGGCGTTGGCGGAAGTGCTCGGGAGACTCTTCACTCACTCGCGGCTTCAGATCGGTCTCGAGATCGAGTCGCTGGTTGCTGACGAAAAAGCAGTTCAAACAGCGGTGACACAGGCCCGCCTGCCGGCGACTCAACCTGATCTTGCGTCAGGACTGCTGGGGCCGGCCGATGAACCGCTATCCAACGAGTTCCTGCGTCTTGTTTCCCCGCATCGGGGCTGTTGGCATACGCCGAACTCGCCGATCTTCTTCCGTACTGTCGAGCGGCACGGGCGTGACCTGCCCATGGCCTTCATACCCCCGATGGACCCTGAGACCGGTCGGGTGACGGTGATCGTTCCGGCCCCGGCACGACTGCCGGCTGGGGCGCTGCCGCTGACAGTTCGGATGACGGCGAGCGAGGACCGAAAATCCGTCGTGGTGGCAATGCGGCTGACGGTCGAGCGGAAGACCTCGCAATATGCTGACACAATGCTGATAATCCCCGATCAGAGTGCCATCTTGCGGACATGGAGATTGCCCGGCCCGGGCAAAGCGCGAATCCTTCTGGTTCTGATCAGGCCGCGTATCCTCTTGCCGTGTGAGTGCGAGCCCTAGTGGATTTGCGGTCGCCCCGGAACGTCTTTTTGTGGAGTGCGGTAGCGCAGCTACCGCTTTGGGTCGGCGCCGAAGCGTGACTGCTCCCGACAGCGGTAGCTGCGCTACCGCACTCCACAAGCAGCGAAGACGACCGTTCACCCGTGTTGCGGATGCCCGGTAGGGGTGTTTCCGTCGAACGAACTTGAAATGACCGTCCATGTCGCAACAGATCGCACCCGAACTGCCCGTTTCCGACGTCACGCCCTGGCCGACGGTCCTCTGGCGTATCGTCTGCCTCTCCGCGCCGATCGTCCCAGCCATGCTCGCGCAAATGTTCATCGGTTTCGCCGACGCGTGGATGGCCGGCAAGATCGGCGTGGGGCAGGTCTCGTTTTTCGGCTATTCGATCCCGCTGGATACCCGCATCGAGCCCGGCGCGGGTGAGGCGGCGCTGGCGGCTGTCACGCCGTCAGCCATGGTCTGCTGGACCATCATGTCGATCTTCATCGGCACCGCCGGCGCCGTGACGACGTTCGCGTCGCAGGCGCTGGGTCGGGGCGATCTCCGCGAGGCGGGACGCTACGCCTGGCAGGGCATCTACCTGTCCGCCGGCACGCTGGGCGTGGCGGTTCTCAGCGTGATGCTTTCGCCGTGGTTCTTCGGGAAATTCACGCACGACCCGCTGGTGTTGGCCAACGAGATCGCCTACTTCAACGTCCGCATCTGGAGCCTGCCGATCGCCGTGCTCGTCTCCGTCCTCAGCGGGTTCTTCAACGGCGTCCATCGCCCGGCCCGCCCAGCCATCGTTGGCATCGCCAGTAACGTGTTCAACCTCGCGTTCTGCTGGCTGCTCGTCTACGGCCGTGCCGGCTTCCCCCGGCTGGGCATCGCGGGGTCCGCCTGGGCCAGCGTCGCCGCGTCGGCGCTGGGCATGCTGGTCATGATCGCATTCTTCTTCCAGCCGCAGTTCGTCCGCGTCTTCGGCACGATCAGCGGCTGGCCGCTCAGCATCGCCCGGCTGGGCAGGCTGCTGCGGATCGGCCTGCCGTCGGCGGCCAGTTGGCTGATGGACATGATCGGCTGGACGTTGCTGGTCGTGGTCCTGATCCAGCCGCTCGGGCGGACGGAGGCGGCTGCGTCCAACGCCGCGTTCAACTACCTCCAGATCGGGTTCATGCCGGTGGTGGGCGTGGCCATCGCGCTGTCGGCGCTGGTGGGCAAGAGCATCGGCCAGCGCCGCCTGCGCGACGCCCGCCGGTTCGCCGTCGGGGCGTTCCTGATCGCCGGCGCCTACCAGTTGCTTATCGGCGTCGGCATGATCGTGTTCCGCGCCGCGCTGATGCGGTTCTTCAGCGACAACCCCGAGGTCATCGCCGTCGGCAGCCGGGTGCTGATCTGCGCCGGAATCTTCCAGGTCTTCGACGCCATGGGCATCATCTACACCCACGCACTCCGCGGCGCGGGCGACACGCTGTTCATGCTGCTGGCCTACGTGCTGCTGAACTTCCTGTTCTTCGTCCCCGCGGGCCTGCTGGGCACGTGGGTGATCGCGAAGCGCTACTATCCGTCGGCCCAGCCGATCGCCCCGTGGATCGCCGGCACGCTCTACGTGATCGGGTTGGGCCTGGTCTGCTGGCGTCGCTGGCAGCGCGGCCGCTGGGAGCGGATGGACATCTTCGGGAACACGACCGCCGCGGCGACGCCGTAGCCGGCTCACGGACCCTGACAGCGGTGATGGAACCTTGCTCTAAACCTATGTCTGACAAAATGTTACGGCAAGGTTGGGCAAGGTTACATGCGCCCGTGGATGTAACCTTTCTAAGTGCTTGTAAAATAAAGGCTTGCGAGCAAGGTTGCAAGGTTGCATCGTTTCGATTGCCCGCGTCCTGCCCGCCCCAAACTCAGCCCAGCCAACGGCTCGGCCCCAGCCGATCCGAGGGTCCAGCCGCCACCGAGCAAACCAGTCTTAACTAATAGCACAGGTTTCGGATATGTCAAGTAAATGTTAGGTTTGATGGATCGGCCGATCCAGCGGGGATCACCTCTTCGACCGCGTCACACTACCTCTTGATTCACCGCGGCTCGAAGCATCGCATTCGTCTTCCGCAACGCGCGTGGCCCTTGTCACCGCTGCCCGCCCGCCGTATCCTTCGCGACGGAATCTTTCCTGCTGGGAGCGCGATCGTGTACGCATACAAGTTGCTGCTGCTGGCCGCCGGCGGTGCCGTGGGGACCGTCGCACGCTACCTGACCACGGGCCTGGCCCAGCGGATCGCCGGGTCGCAGTTTCCCGCGGGAACGCTCGCGGTGAACCTGCTCGGCTGCCTGGTGATCGGCTGGCTGTTCGGCCTGATGGACGGCGGCCGGACCATCATGCGCGACGAGTTCCGCTTGATGATTACCGTCGGCGTTCTTGGCGGCTTCACGACCTTTTCGAGTTTCGGCTGGGAGACGATCAGCCTGATCCACGACGGCCAATGGTTCCGCGCCGGCCTGAACGTGCTGCTGAATAACGTGGTGGGCCTGGCGCTGGTGTTCGCGGGCTTCAAGTTCGGCCAACTGGCCCACGCGTGGTAAAGGCAGCGGTCAGCGGTCAGCTTTCAGCATTCCGCTTCTTGCTGTCGCTGACCGCTGAGAGCTGATCGCTGAAAGCTTCTTTTCCGGAGGCGACCATGACCATTCCGAGCGAGGCGATGCTGCTGCGGATCTTCATCGGCGAGTCCGACCGCTGGCACGGCAAGCCGCTCTACGAGGAGATCGTGATGGCCGCCCGGGCCGCGCACCTGGCCGGCGCCACCGTGCTCCGCGGCCCGATGGGCTTCGGCAAGGCCAGCCGGGTGCACACCGCCAAGATTCTGCGGCTGAGCGAAGACCTGCCGATGGTGATCGAGATCGTCGACGCCGCCGAAAAGATCGAAGCCTTCCTGCCGACGGTCGACGCGATGGTCGGCGAGGGTCTGGTGACGACGGAGAAGGTTCGGGTGGTGAAGTATCACGGCGAGGCGGAATAGGGAAATGCAAAGTGCAAGATGCAAAATGCAAAGTGATAAATGGACAAACAAGACGCCGGAGCTAGTGCCTGGCACTTGCCATTTTGCATTTCGCACTTTGCACTTTGCATTTCCTTCCTCTTGTTCGGAGCCCCGATAATGTCCAAAATCAAGCTCGACCTGCACGACATCTTCAACAAGGGCCGCGAGATCGAGTCCGAGCTGCGCCGGGCCATCGAGCAGGCGGTCGACAAGAAGATTTCACTGGTCGAGATCATCCCCGGCAAAGGCAGCGGCCAACTGAAGAAGCACGTCCTGCGATTCCTTCAGCAGCCGGACATCAAGCGGCTGTATCACCGCGTGCAAAAAGACAGCGACAACTTCGGCCGGATTTTCGTGCATTTCCGGCACTGAGAAGAAACGGCCTATCCGCAGATTTCGCAGATTCCGCAGATTAAGGAGAAGAAATCAACAGCCAGAATTCAGGCTGACGTCTGATTTGTGACTCCTGAGTTCTCTTATCAATCTGCGTCATCTGCGAAATCTGCGTCGCAGCCTGTAATGCTGTCTGTCCCGCCGGTGTAGGTCCGGCCACGGCAATTGGCTGTTTCGCCGTGTAGTGATACTCGACATTCCAGCGAGGTAACTCATGGGATGAAAGCTCGAAAGTAAACGTCCTGTGTCGGTGCAGGGCAAGCGACTGTCCGGGCCGCAGCATAAAGCGAACTGTGCAGCCTCGAAAACGCAGCCACGCGTGAACCGACTTTTGGGCCTGGTTCAAAGTCGGGTAACAGTTGAGGGGGTAATGGTTCGATAAAAGAACCGGCTCCTGTCGATGAGAAGAGTGGCCAAACTTTTCTCACATATCGAAAGGAGTCGGTATGGTTGCTCAACTC
>JAQTVL010000300.1 GCA_028706835.1 Phycisphaerae bacterium
GGGTTCTCGAACGGGTGCGCCGAGTTGACGCCGAAGAAGCCACCACCGTTGGTGCCCAGTTGCTTGATCGCAATCTGGCTGGCGGCCGGGCCGAGCGGGATGACCTGATCGACGCCCTGCATCGTCACCGCATTCACGTACTGCGCGAAGGTTTGCGGCACGCCCTGCCAGACCAGGTACAGCGCCAGCAGCAGGCACAGCGGCAGCAGGCCGTAGAGGGTGGCGCGGGTCATGTCGACCCAGAAGTTGCCCAGGGTAGGGGTCGACTCGCGCCCGATACCGCGGCGCCCTATACCTCGACAGAGTGCAACCAACACAGCGAGGCCGGTGGCGGCGCTGACGAAGTTCTGCACGGTGAGGCCAACCATCTGGCTCAAGTAACTGAGCGAAGCTTCGCCGCTGTAGGCCTGCCAGTTGGTGTTGGTCAGGAAGCTGACAGCAGTGTTGAATGCGATGCCGGCGGGCACCCCCGGCACACCCTGCGGATTGAGCGGCAGAGAGCCTTGGAGCCGCAGTATCGCATACAGCAGGACAAACCCGGCCGCGCTGAAGACCAGCAGCGACACGGCGTATCGGCCCCAGCCCATCTCCCGGGCCGGATCGATCCCGCACGCGCGGTAGATCAGCCGCTCGACCGGCCCGAGCACGCGATCCAGCACGCACGGCTTGCCTTCGTAGACGCGAGCCATGTACCAGCCGAGCGGGCGGACCAGCAGCAGCACCGCCGTCAGCAGCAGGGCCATCTGTGTCAGTTCATTGATGACCATCAGAATCTCTCCGGCCAGAGCAACGCGACCAGCAGGTAGACCAGCAGCCCGCCGACCGCGATTCCGCTGATGATGCACATCCAGGCAACCATGTGTTAGACCTCGAGTGGAGCCGTTCAGAACATGCTACGGCGTCTCGGCAGAAGCGTGCCGTCAAGACAATGCCCGAAGCTGTAAAGATTTCATAAAGACGTGGAGAGATCGCGGGGCGAATGCCTCGCGGACGAAACAGCCTGATTGTGAGCGACGCGGCGGGCCGGAATGCCAAATGTGGCTCGTGGCTTGGGCATGAGTCATCCGGGAGCCCAACAAAGCGTAGCCTAGGTCTGCAGAATCCCGTAATGCAGCGTCGGTTGCCCTGGGGATATCGGGCGTCCAATTTGACGCTATTTCAAGTTGGGCACGGCTGTGATGACAGAGTTGGTGTCGTGCTGCCGATCGCCACTACACCCGCAGGTCTTCGCCCAGTGGTCGGCCATGCTAGATTGAGTTCAATATCTGCCCTCTACGCCAAGTAAAGTCCTCCTGCATCACTCGGGGTGCTTCCGGGTCCCCCCGAAGGGAGGGAGAAATACGGTCACTCGTCCTCGTCCACCTTCAATCCGAACAACTGCGCCAGCACCTGGGCGTACACGTCGCCGGCGGCGCTGTCGGGGCCACAGGCCTCGGTCAGCACTCGCACCGGGTCGTGCATGACCTTGCTCACCAGGCGGTGGGAGAATTGCTCGATCAAGTCGCGCTCGCGCTGCGGCAGGTTGGCCAGCTTCGGCATCAGCCATTCCAGCTCGTCGGCCCGCAGGTCGGCCAGGTGCTTGCAGAAGGCGGCGATCGTCGGGCCTAACGCACGCGCCCGCAGCCAGGCCATGAAGCCTTCCACCTGCTGCTCGAGGATGAACTGGGCGTCGACCACCCGGCCGGCACGCGAGCCGGCATTGGCTTCGACCACGTCCTGGAGGTCGTCGATGTTGTAGGCGTAGACGTTCTGGACGCTGGTCACCTCCGGCTCCACGTCGCGGGGCACGGCGATGTCGATCAGGAACAGCGGGCGGTAGCGGCGGGCCTTCATCACGCCGGCCACCTTGGCCGCGGTGATGATCGGGTGCGGCGTGCCGGTCGAGGTCACAACCACGTCGGCGCGGGTGAGCGCTTCGTCGAGGCGATCCAGTTCCATCGCCTCGCCGTGGTAGCGGGCCGCCAGGGCGTCAGCCCGTTCCCGGCTGCGGTTGACGACCAGCACGTGCTTGGCGCCGAGTTCGACGAGGCGGTCGAGCGTCAGTTCGCCCATCTCGCCGGCGCCGACGATCATCACCGTCTTGTCGCGGAAGTCCGAGAAAATCTGCTGGGCGAACTGGGCGGCCACCGACGCGACCGACAGCTTGCCGGTGGACAGGCCCGTCTCGGTGTGAATCCGCTTGGCGGTGGACAGCGCGTCCTGGCACAGCCGGGTGAGCACCGGGCCGACCGTGCCCGCCTGCTGGGCCAGGCGGAACGCCTCGCGCACCTGGCCGAGGATCTGCGTCTCGCCGAGCACCATCGAGTCGAGCGACCCAGCCACCGACATCAGGTGCCGCGCCGCGTCAACGTCCTCGTGCTGATACATCACGCGTTCGAGGGTGGCCGGCGGGATCGAATGGCTGTCCGCCAGGAACGCGACAAGCTGCCGCGGGTCGGGCGGGTTGTGGGCCGGGCGGGCGACGTAGAACTCGACGCGGTTGCAGGTGCTCACGAGCATGGCTTCAGAGCGGGGATACTGCGTGACGAACGCCTTGAGGGCGCGGTCGACCGCCTCGGCGTCGAACGCGATCTGCTCGCGGATCGCCAGCGGCGCGGTCTTATGATTGCATCCTGCGATCAGGATTCGCATAACCTATGCCCCGATCAACGCCACCTCGTAGCACGGGCATCTTGCCCGTGAATTCTCAGGTCGCCTCATGCGACCTGAAGACATGGGCGGGACGCCCATGCCACGAAATGATCACCCGCCCGCGGTGCGCTGCCACTGCACCACCACGTAGGTCGCCAGCATCAGCCCGAAGCCGAACATGCACAGCCAGGCCACCGACCGGCCTCGGTATCGCGGCACGAACCGGATGGCCAGCAGCACGCCGTAGACGAACCACGACGCGACCGCCAGGCTGAGTTTCGCCAACGACACATGGACCGGCCCGCCGGTCACGCCGACGCCGGCCCGCAGCAGCATGCCGATCACCGCGGACAGCGTCAGCAGGATGAACACCCACAGCACGGCGTGCTGCATGAGGGTTTCCAGCCGTTCCAGGCTGGGCAGCCCGCCGAGCAGGCTCTCGGTCTTCTTGCGGCGCAGGGCGCGGTTCATCAGCAGGTACATGATCGCCCCGACCGCAGCCGCGGCGCTCAGCAGCGTGGCCGTCAGCAGGAACGCCAGGTGCAGTTGCTGCCACAGGTCGGTGAACTTGAAATTGCGGTAGCCGCCGAAGTAGATCGCGACCGCCATGCCCTGCATCGCGATCATCAGCGGCAGCAGCACGACGTCGATGACCGACCGCCGGGGGCCGGCCTCCGGCAGCATCGGGCGGCGGTAGATCATCACCAGGTAGAACAGCACGCCGCCGAGCAGCACGACGAACAGCAGCACCGAATCGAAGTTGTCCTGGATCGGGCAGGCTCGCCGGCCGACCATGTTCCGCCACAGGATCAGCGCCAGGTCGATCAGCAGGCCGGCCAGCGCCAACCCGCGCCCGACACGCCGCAGCCGGGGGTTCCGCTCGACAAACCCCGCCCACGACATCCCGAGCCCGATGCTCAGCAGCACCAGCGCAAGCAGCACCCACCCGAGTTGCCCCGGCGTGGGGGCGATCGGCAGATCGGCGAGAACAGCCGGGAGAAATAGGCTGGTCATAGGCTTCTCCGGCAACGGACGACACCCACAGGTCCGGCGCTTATCTTAGAGCCTGTGTAGGGCAAATGACAATACAAGGAAACAAAGAAGTGGTCAGTGGACAGTGGTCAGTGGTCAGAAGAAGAGCTTGTCTGACCGCTGGTTACTGGCCACTGGTTACTGGTCACTGACCACTATTTCCTCAGTTCCTGGTCCGAGCAGATCATCTCCTGATACGTCGCACCGGCTGGGATCATCGGATACACATTCTCCTCCGACCGCACGATCACGTCCAGCAGCGCCGGCTCGTTCGGGTCCGCCAGCAGCCACCGCAGGCCGGCTTCTAGCTCCGCGGGCTGGCGGATGCGCTTGGCGCGGACGCGGTAGCCGGCGGCGATCGACAGGAAGTCCGGGTAGATGTCGTCCGGGGCGACCGCGTGCGGGTCGCGCAGCGAACTCTCCGCCCGGTGGCCGCGGTAGATGATGTCCTGCCACTGACGCGGCATGCCGAGGTACTGGTTGTTCACCACGACCACCTTCACGCCCAGGCTGTAGCGGTGGCAGGTGCTCAACTCGTGGACCGTCATGTTCAGGCTGCCGTCGCCGTCCACGTCGACCACCAGCCGATCCGGGCAGGCCACCTTCGCGCCGATGGCCGCGGGCAGGCCGAAACCCATCGTCCCGAACCCGCCGGAGGAGATGAACGACCTCGGGCGGCGGGCCTGGTAATACTGCATGGCCCACATCTGGTGCTGCCCGACGCCGGTGGTCATCAGCGCCTCGCCATCGGTGATCCGCGACAGCGTTTCGATGACGAGTTGCGGCTGGATCTCGGCGCCAGCCGGCGTCGGCTGGAACATCGGGAACTTCGCCTTCATGTCGCGGCAATACGCGGCCCATTCGGCGCAATCGCCCGGCGTGCAACTGGCCACCATCTGCGACAGCGCCAGTCGCAGGTCGGCGCAGATCGGCAGCGTGACCGGCTTGTTCTTGTTCAGCTCGCGCGAGTCGACGTCGATGTGGATGATCCGGCCGTGGCGGATGAAGTCCGCCACCTTGCCCGTCACCCGGTCGTCGAACCGCACGCCCAGGGCGATCACAAGGTCGGCCTCGTTCACCGCGACGTTGGCGTACCGGCTGCCGTGCATGCCGAGGATGTGCATCGCCATCGGATGTCCCGGCGGGAACGCGCCCAGGCCCATGAACGTGGTGGTGACGGGGCAGCCGAGCTTGTCCGCCAGTTGCACCAGCAGGTCGCTGGTGCCGGAGCTGACGACGCCGCCGCCGGCATAGATGATCGGGCGCTTCGCCTCGCGGATCATGCGGCAGACGGCTTCGAGCTGGTCGTCGTGGATGCCGCCGACGCTCCGCTCCAGCGGGGCGATGATGGCGGGCATTCGCGGCGGGGCGTAGTTGCCCTCCGGGTCTCGCGGGTAGTGCTGCTGGATGTCTTTGGGCACGTCGATGAGCACCGGTCCGGGCCGATTGCTCGCCGCCAGCGAGAACGCCTGCCGCACGATCGTGGGGATGTTGCCCACCGAGTCGACCAGGAAGCTGCGCTTGGTGATCGGCGCGGTGATGGCGGTGATGTTCACTTCCTGGAACGCGTTCTTGCCGAGCAGGTGGCTGGGCACGTTGCCGGTCACGGCGACGATCGGCACGGAGTCGCTGTTGGCATCGCCGATGCCGGTGACCAGGTTGGTCGCGCCAGGGCCGGAGGTGGCCAGGCAGACGCCGACCTTGCCCGATGCGCGGGCGAAGCCCTCGGCGGCGTGGGCCGCGCCCTGCTCGTGCTCAACGCGGATGCAGCGGATGTCGAAATCGCGGAGCACGTCGAAAATTTCGAGGTTCGCCCCGCCGGGGTAGCCGAACAGCACGTCGACGCCTTCGAGCTTGAGGCAGTTGGCGAGTATCTGGGCGCCGCGCATCGCGCGGCCCTGGTCGGCGGCCTTGATCTGCGACAGCGTCGCCCCGCTGATCGTCGAGGAGTCGGAATAGGTGACCTGCTCGTTGCCGGCAGGCTTCCTGGGCGGTTGCGGTTTCGATGCGGATGAACGTTTCTTGGTCATGGCGGAATTCTTTCAGTGGTCAATGATCTGTGGACACGAAAACGCCCTGAAGCGGTCGGCTCCAGGGCAGATCAATCGACGCGGCGAAAACCTTGCGGCCCTGAAGCTAGACGACCCGCATCGCCGCGGCGATGCCGGCGCGGACCGCTACACCGCCCATACCCCGGCCGGTTGCAGCCGATCGCAGGCGTCGTTGTAGCTGAGTCCGCACGTCCAGCCTCCGGTT
>JAQTVL010000301.1 GCA_028706835.1 Phycisphaerae bacterium
GGGGTCTTCGGGGGGGATGGTGGCGAGGGAGAGGGGAGGGGGGGCTGGGGACTGGGGGCCGGGGGGCGGGGGCTGGAGAAAGACTGGGGAGATCGCTTTCGGACCCCCGACCGTCGATTCCTGTATTCTCTTCCCCGGCCCCCAGCCCCCTGCCCCTGCAACTAGTTCAAAGCATTTCCTGATGCACGTCAGCATCCCCAGCCCCAGGCAGTCCACTTTCAGCAGGCCCATCGCGTCGATGTCGTCCTTGTCCCACTCGATGATGGTGCGGTCCGGCATCGAGGCGTTGACGATCGGGACCAGCTCGCACAGCGGGTCGCGCGTGATCACGAACCCGCCATCCATCGCCGCCGCCCGCCTCGCCAGGTGGGCCAGCAGGCAGATCGGGCTGCCCGCGACGCTCGCCGCCGTCCGCGGGTCGCCTCTGTCGCCCCCAGCCGGCCCGATGAACTCATGCACGCTGCCGACCCGCAGCCCAACCAGCGGCGGGTCCTGCCCCCGGTCGCACAACGCCTCGTCGATCGGCGCCCACCCGGTCGCGACCGCCCCCGCCGGCGGATCGCCCCGGTTTTCCACCCGCCGGATGATCCGGGCCAACTGTTCCAGCACCCGGCCTTTGTCCCTGGGGTCCATACTTGTATGTTAGGCAGAAGTTTGGTTTATGTCAACGGGCAAGTTCACGGGTTTTGGGACTTGAAGAGATTGGCTCCATTACGATAGACTCACCGCGGAACACAGACGACTCCCGCACACCATCATCGAGTCGCCGTGGCTGAGGCGGGTCAAGATGCGTCGGAATCGCCCGATCTGCTGTCGCCGCAGCAGGCGGCCTCGCTGCTGCGCTCGCGGCTGCGGTTCTACCTTCCCGGCTCCCGGTTGCCGGGGCGGGTTGAGCTGTCGCGGCAGTTCGGCTTCACGACCTACGTCGCCCGAAAGGCGGTCGAGCAGTTGGCGGCGGAGGGGTTCGTCCGGCTGGAGGGCCGGGGCGGGGCGTTTGTCACGCCGGCGGCCCAGCAGACAGTCAGCGTTCGCGAGGTGCATGTGCTGGCGTCGGTGGCGCGGAATCAGTATTTCCACCAGCAGGAGTTCCTGCACGGCATGGAGAAGGCCTGCCCCTCGCATGGCATGATCTTGCGAGTGACCGAACTGCGCGGCGAGATCCCTGACCCGCAATTGCCGACACGATTAAGCGGGCGGCGGGATCCGTGCAGCACGGCCTGGCTTCTGCTGGAAGCCGTCGCCGCCGATGCCACGCTGCAAGCCTGGCGTGCCCAGGGGCTTCCCCTCGTCCTGATCAACTGGGTTTCCCCGGTCAGGCTGCACGTCATCACCACCGACAGCCGGCAGAGCATCTACCTGGCGACCGAGCGTCTGGCCCAGCTCGGGCACCGACACATCACCTACGTCGGGCCGGTGGTCGCGTACTCCGGGGTGGCCAGCCGGCGCCGCGGCGGCTTTGACATGGCGGTGCTGCGCTACGAACTGGCTGGGTATGCGGCGGCGGCCGATTACCCCGTGCGGCCCAACGATGACGGCCGGCCGCGCGAGGTGCTCCACCGCGTGCTCGATGCCCCCAACCGTCCGACCGCTATCGTCGCGTGCGATCAGCTTGTCGGTTGCCAGGCGTTGGCTGTTTGCGACGAGCTGCAATTGCGTGTCCCGGACGATGTCAGCGTAATCAGCGGCGGGATTCGCCGGCGGTTCAACGCCCCGCAGATCGATCGGCTGACATGCTATGACGAAGGCTCACCGGTGGAATTGGCCCGCATGGTCGTGGATTTTCTGGCCAGTTACTACAACCATCAACAGCCGGTGCATCTATATCAGAAGGTCGAGTTGATAGACCGCGGCTCTATCGGCCGGCCACGGGGGGCCTGACGGGGGCCTGGTTCAGGAGCAGGTATCGTTTAGGCGCTGTGACAAAATAACTTAACCAATTCGCTGTTTCGCGGGCCGAACCGCACTGCGTCTTCGGCCTGTTCGCTGGTCAGATTATTGCGTCACAACGCCTTAGGGAACAGCCGGAAGACCGACCACGGATTTCCACGGATGAATATACGTTTACGAATACCAACACGCTAGTCTGTCCGCAACCATATAGGAAAGCTAATGTTATAAATGTGTATCCCACCGTGGGCGGTTTATGATGCTTTTTGGCAACATGCCGCCACGCCTAGCCAGTCGATATTTTGCCATGAAAGAATTCTTAACATATTATATATAAGTCGGTTAAGTATCTTCCGTGCGGAATGCGCGGCGGACTGGCACGCCGTTTGCTCTGCATACACATGTGAGAGTGGCGCCCGAGAACGCTGCCCGTGGGGCAGGACTGGGGCGGTGAGTAGTTGAGGCCAGAATCAGGGAGTTTCGACGATGTTCAACAAACAAGTCGTGATGGTGGCCGTGCTGGCAGCCTTGCTGACCTCCTTCGCCGGGGAGGCCCATGCCGACCTCCTCTACACGTTGGATGGCAATCAGACCATCAACGCCGGGGCGGATATCGTCGGCACGTTCAACGGAACGGCAAGCACCCATTGGGTGCGCGGCACGTCCTCGACCTACTGGCTGAGTGCCTTCCCCACCGCAACGGGTCTGGATTTCAACAACAAGACGCTGAGCACCACCGACGGCACCAGCCTCGTGTTTAACTTGAACAACCAGGGCATCATCGACACCGGCCTGCCCCTCGCCGGCGGGACGAGCCTGTCCACGTACCGGGGCGTGGCCGGCGTTCCCAGTGGCGGCGTCACCATCAACAATGCCTCGGGTATCTCGATGGGCGGCATCGATGCCCACGCGTACGCTCAAGGAAATGGCGGAGCGGTTGCGATCGGCACGTCAGAGAATCCCATCGCCGGCGCGATACGCATCGATTCCATCAACACGTACGTTGGCAACAACAACAACAACAGCACTGCGTCGGGCGGGACGATTGCCATATACGGCGCTGGCGACGTGAATATTCAGACACCGGGCGGGACCAGGGGCAACCTCGACACGCACAGCGCCACCAACGGCGGCGGCACGATCAACATTCAGCACCATGGAAACTTCGCGGCGTACAATATTGACACCAGGGCTAACGTCAACGGGAACTGGGGCGGCGGAAGTTCCGGCAACGCCACGTTCAACGGCGCCTCCGGCGGCGCCGCAGCCGGCAGTTTTCTGGTGAACAGCATCGACACCCGCAACTCGTCCGCTTCCTGGAGCTCCGATGCCGGCGCGATCTCCATCCAGGGTTACACGGGCGTGACGGTGACGACCAGTATCCTCGCGGATGAGCCCGGGGCGGCGGGGGATCCGAACGCCATTGCCGGCAGCATTTCGATTGGGGACGTTACAGCCATTACCGGTGACATCACGATCGGCGGCGCGATCAGCGCCGCCGGCCTGGTAAAGGGCAACCTGACCCTGACCAGTTCGGGCGGCAAGATCACGCTGGCGGCGCTGGACCTGAGCAAGGTCGGCGTGGTGAAGCTGAACGCCCCGGGCGCCAACTCGATCACCGGCGACCTGCTGAACTTCAGCACAACTCGCAACGGCCTCGGGCAACCGACCCAGACGGCCTTGCGCCTGGGAACGAGCAGTTCCCAGTCGATCACCTACGATCCGTACCGAGCCAACAACGCGTATCTGGGATTCCAGAAATATCGGCTGGCCGACACCGCCGGCTCGATCAACGTGGGCGGATACCTCAAACCCAACATCGCACTCTACTATTGGGTGGGGTCTACCGACCAGGCATGGAGTTCGACGGCCTTTGACGGGGAGGATCCGTTCCCAACCGCGGCCGGCGAGGCCGCGGTATTTGCCGACACCACCTATTCGTACACCGTGTCAGTCACCCCCGGCACGGGTTCCGGCCCGACGGTCGGGGCGATCCTCTTCAATTACGGCACTCCGTACACCTTGACCGCCGGCGGCGGCACGCTGACCCTCGACGCCGGGTCGAACACGCCTCGTATCATCGTCACGTCCGTCGCCACCGCCCACGCCATCAATGCCCCGGTCAGCCTGGCCGGCAATCTGTCGGTTGACGTGCAGAGCGCCGACACCACCCTGACCCTGGGCGGTGCGGTCTCCGGCAGCGGCAAGACGCTGACCAAGATCGGCCCGGGCTCGCTGGCGATGACCGGGAGCAGCGCGACCCTTGCGACGGCGAACGTCACCGCCGGCGGATTGAATGCGTCCCCGACCGCCGGGACAATCGGTGTGTTCAACCATAACTCAACCGGCGCGTCAACGATCGGCGCGGGCCTTGGGGTCACTACGGCCAGCGTCACAGCCGGCACGGTCAACTTCAACAGCACCGTCGGCGGCACCGCACTTACCGTCTCCGGCGGCGCCACGACCCTGGGCAACGGTGCACGGGTCGCCTCCCTGCTGGCGAGCGCCGGCAGCACGCTCAAGGTCGCCGACAGTTCCTCGGCCTTGGCCACCGTCACGACGGCGGATTTCCAGGCTGGGACTGGCATCACCGTCAACACCCAGGCGGGCCGGCTGGCCATCGCGAGCCAGCTCAAACTGGCCGGAGGCGTCACGGCCGACTACACCCCGGGCGGCGGCGCCACAGCCTTTACTCTTGCCAGCGTCGCCGGCAGCAACATCGCTGACGATGCGGCTGCCCGCACGCTTACCCTGAGCGGCGGCTCGTTGGCGTTCTCTCCGGGATCGGGTCTGGGCGGTCCCGCGTCTGTCGCATTGATCAACCCAAGTTTCGAAACGGATGCAGGGACGCCCAATGGTTGGAATTACCAGGCCATCACCGGTTGGACCGCCAGCGGCGGCGCCGGCATCGAGCAAGGAACTAGTCGCATCTGGGCGCCGGCCGCGCCGCCGCACTACTCGGGATCGAACTACAAGTGGGCATTGTTCCAGGGCGCACAGACCGTAAGCCAATCCGTCACGGTCGCGGCGGCTGGGCGATACACCGTCTCGTTTGACGCGGTAGGCCGGGGCGGCGCCTACGGCCCGCTGAACGTCAAGGTCCAGATTGACGGGGCGGACGTTTCGTCGACCTTTACGCCGTCGAATACCGCATGGGGTTCTTATACCAGCAACGCGGTGGATCTGACCGCGGGCGCCCACACCCTCAGTTTCGTCTTCATCAACAACCTGGGCGGTGACAAGTCTTCGGACCTGGACTACGTCAGCATGGCGGGAAACCTTTTTGTCTCCAAGGACATCAACTATCCCAACACCGCCGTTGCGGTAACAGCCAGTTCCGGCCTCGACTTCAGTTCCAGCACCAAGGATCATAACCTGGGCGGGCTGAGCCTGAGCGGAACGACCACGCTGGAACTGCGTAATGCCAACCGCGTCACCTTCAACGGCAACGTCACCTCGGGCGCCGGCGCCGCCGCGGTAGCCTTTGGCGCAGGGGCGTCGAATCTCACCATCGCCGGCGCCGCGGTCGACGTGGCCGCCACGGGGCAACTGACCCTGCCGGCAACCGCGTTCTCCGCCGGCGGCGGGGTCACGTTCAACGGCGCCGGGGCGGGCACGGTCATCCTGGCTGGGGCCAACACCTTCGCCGGGCCTGTCAGCATCAACGGCGGCATCGTCGAGGCCGGCCACGCCAACGCCCTGGGCACGACCAACACGCTCACCGTCAACAACGGCGGCGAGTTGGCGATCGCCGAAGGGATCACGTTCAGCCGGGCGGTCACGTTCGGGGCCGGCAGCGTCCTGGGCGGCAAGGGCACGTTCGCGGGCAGCCCGACGGTGGCTGTCGCGCCCGGCCTGAGCGTCGGCACGCTGACCATCGACGGCAATCCGACGTTGACGGGCATCAGCACGTTCGAGATCGACGGCACGGCGCCCGGCCAGTTTGACGTGCTCAAGCAACTCGCCGCGGGCCACACGGTCACGTTCGGCGGCACGCTGGACCTGGTGTTCAGCGGGACGTTCGCGGCTGG
>JAQTVL010000302.1 GCA_028706835.1 Phycisphaerae bacterium
ACTCCGACTCCCATTGTCCTGCCCGACGGCGCCGGCGCATCTTCAACGCCTCCAGCCGATGGACGTAATGGGTGACTGTCTGCCCCCTGTCGCGTTGCCGCTCAGCAAAATGTCCGCTCGTCTGCTCAGCTAAATGTCCGCTACTTGGAAAGAAGAATGGTTCCTTCTTTCAAGTAGTGCATGTGACTTTGACGCGCAGTGAAGTCGCGTCGGTGCCGCAAGCACGGTAGTTTGGGCGAGCCATGTGTAACGGATCGTTGGTGCGGACGGTCCTTGCGAATTGTTGCCCAGTGCGCATCAAAAACCTCGCCCTTCCTCTCGAAGCATTCGCCTCGAAGGGGTAGGACGAGGGTGTGAGTACACTTAGTATCATTACCGAGAGTTTCGTTTTTTTGCCATAGCCGTCGAGAAAATTTTCTCGTTTCGGGCGGATTGGCATCAGGACGACCGCGCCAAGCCGCTTATCCGGCAGTATCAGACGGCGTTGGACTCGGTTTTGCAGGCTCATCCTGAGTTTCTCCGCTGCGCCGTTGCCTGCAGGGACTGCGGGATTCGCTTCTTCACGCATCCCCGGAACGCTGGTCGGCGGGATCTGCGCTGTCCGTTTGGCTGTCGGCAGCACCATCGGCGACAGAGTTCCAATCAACGGACTGCTGCATACCGTCGAACGGTCGAGGGAAGGCGTCGGAAGAAGCGTCTCAATGGTCGCCGGCAGCAGGGGCTGACACGCACGCGACCGGTGGCCGATCCACAAACGCCGACGAACCCGCGATCCACACGCAGGTACCCCGGCGCCCCGCCCCCCAACGACGCGCCGCCGATCGAGTTGCGGTTGGAGGGGGTCGTGCTCGATGAGTCGAGTTTGGCCACTTCGCCGATGCTGCCCTACGTGCGGATGGTCGTGCGCCTGATTGAGGGCATCGAACTCAGTTGCCGCGACGTTCTTCGTCTGCTTCGACAGGCAATGAGACAACACAGCATCGGCGCGCGCAGGAGGATCGATTACGTTCTCAGTTTTCTGCATCAGCACCCGCCGTAGGGGGCGTTGGGATGAGCAAATTCGTGGAACGGTCGAGCTTGGACCTGCGGTATGAGGGGCATCGGCTGCGGGATCCCGCCCGCGAAGCGCGCCTATTGGCGTCGATCGCCGAGCGGGGCATCGAAGAACCGCTGGAAGGCGTGGACAGCTCTGAGGGCCGCTTCTTGTTGGACGGTTTCAAACGCTGCCGCTGTGCCCAGAAGCTGGGGATTGAGGACGTCCCCTACGTGTCGCTGGGGGAGGAGGAGGCCACCGGCATTGTGAATCTGATGCGGGCTTCGCCCGATCGGGGCCTGGGCATTTTGGAGCAGGCCCGATTTATCGTCGATCTGGTGACGATCCACGGCATGAGCGTGGCGGAGGTTGCCCAGACGCTCTCGCGCAGCAAAGGTTGGGTCTGCATGCGGCGGCGTCTGTTGGAGGAGATGAGCCCGGCAATCCAGCAGGCTCTCTTCCACGGGGCCTTCCCCGTCTATTCGTATATGTACACGCTGCGGCCGTTCATGCGCATGAACGGCGATCTTCGTGCCGATATCGAGCGGTTCGTGGAGGCCGTTGCCGGCCGGCGGCTGAGTGTGCGGGACATCGAGCTGTTGGCCCATGCTTACGTCCGGGGGCCGGCGTCGCTACGGGAGGCGATCGTAGGGGGCAAGCTGACCTGGTCGCTCGAGCACTTGAAGGACATACCAGAGGATCGGGAAGGTTGCAGCGAGTTCGAGCGGGTGTTGCTGCGGGAACTGCAGATCCTGCGGCGAGCGATGCAGCGGGTGATGGCCAAATGCCAGGATCGGCGGCTGCGGAGCCGGGCCTTCTACGCGCAGGCCAACCTGCTCTGCGCCGGTCTGCTGAGCACGTGGGAGCCCTTTGGGGAAAGGATCAAGGCGTTCTATGATCGAACCGGACGTGCGTAGCGCCATTTACCAGTTGCACTTGGCAGGGACGCCGCAGGCCGAGATCGCCCGGCAATTTCACGTCAGCGACCGCACGGTGCGGAGAATCATCCGCCAGCAGGGCGCCGTGCCGCAGACGGTGCGGAAGGACAAGATCCAGATCGATCCCGATCTGCTCCGGCGTCTTTACCAACAGTGTGGCGGTCGGCTCCAGCGCGTCCACGAGAAGCTGGTGGAAGACGAGAATATCGAGGTCCACTATTCCACCTTGACGCGGCTAGTGCGCGAGCTGGAGTTGGGCAGAATCCGCAGCGTCCGCTGCGATCACGTGCCCGACGAGCCGGGCACCGAGATGCAGCACGACACGTCGGTGTACCAGGTGAAGCTGTCGGGCACGTCGACGCGGGTCATCGCCAGCCTGCTGTACCTGCGCTACTCGAAGCGGCGCTATCTGAAGTTCTACCGCGCGTTCAACCGCTTCCTCATGAAGTGCTTCTTCCATGAGGTGCTGATGTTCTGGGGCTATTCGGCCTTGCTGTGCATTATCGACAACACCAACTTGGCGCGTCTGCGCGGCAGCGGCCGGCTGGCGGTGATCGTGCCGGAAATGGCGTCTTTCGCCCGGCGCTATGGCTTTCAGTTCGTCTGCCACGAGATTGGCCATTGTAATCGAAAAGCCGGCGAGGAACGCAGTTTTCGGACCGTGGAGACCAACTTCCTGCCGGGCCGCAGCTTCGAGAACCTGGAGGATCTGAATCGGCAAGCCCTGGAGTGGGCCACGGTGCGCATGGAGCATCGCCCGGCGAGCAAGACGGGCTTGATCCCGGCCAAGGCCTTCGAGCACGAATGCAACTATCTGACGAAGCTGGCGGCCCATCTCCCCGCGCCGTACTGCTCGTTAGAGCGAGACACGGACAAATACGGATACATCCCCTTCCAGGGCAATCATTACTGGATCCCCGGCAGCAAGCGGGAAACGGTCAAGGTACTGCAATACGCGGACCGCTTGAAGATCTATCGGCAGCGAACCTGCATCGTCGAGTACCCGCTGCCGGCCGATGGCGTGAAGAACGCCCGTATCAGCCCCGAGGGACAGCCTCTGCCACGGTACCAGCCCAGGCATCGCAAGCACGGTTCCCTGCAAGAGGAGCAGCGGCTGCGGGCCCTGGGGCCGCAGGTGGCGTCCTACGTGGATTACGCGCTGCAGACCCTCGGCGTCCAGCGTCATCGCTTCCTCCGCGAGTTGTTCGCCTTGAGCCGTCAGGTGACGTCGGCCGTGTTCGTCGAGGCCGTCACCCGCGCGCTGCGCTATCGCGTGGTGCAACTGGAAACACTGCGGCGTATTGCCTGGCTCTGCATGAGCGAGGGCCAGCAACCGCTGCCTTACGTGGATGTAGATGAGAGCTTTCGCCACCGCCCGGCCTATCAAGAGGGCTTTCTGACTGACGAGCCGGACTTGTCCGTTTACGACGAAACACCGGGGCAAGACGACGCAACCGACAAACCCGAAAGCGAGGACCACGATGGATGAACCGTTGAAGACGATGTTGAAGTATCTCCGCCTTGGGGGCCTGGCGGCCCGTTGGGACGAGTTCCTGGCCGAGGCCCGGCAGGAGTGTTACTCGCACGAGCGGCTGCTTAAGAACATGCTGGAGGCCGAATACCGCGCCAAGAAGGAGCGTGCTCGACTGCTGCGCCGCAGGCGGGCCAACATCCCGGAGATGCTGGAAATCGAGACCTTCCCCTTCGACCGCCAGCCAAATCTGGATCGGCAGCGGATCATGTCGCTGTATGACAGCTTCGAGTACATAACCAAGAAGCAAGATATCGTCTGGTTGGGTCCGACGGGCTGCGGTAAATCGGGGCTGGCCACCAGCTTCCTGCTGCAGGCGCTGGACCAGGAATATCGAGGCCATTTCGTCAGTTTCCCCGAATTGCTCGCCGAGCTCTACGCCTCTCTGGCCGACCATTCGCAACAGAAAGTTCTGCGTAAGTATGCGCGCTATGATTGCCTCGTGATTGACGAGATTGGGTACGTCGAGATCGAACCGGCCCATGTCGAGTTGTTTTTCACGTTGATGCAGAAGCGGCACAAGACCAAGACCACGATCATCACCTCGAATCTGGGCTTCGGCGACTGGCGCAAACTGCTGAAGAACGACCATCTGACCGGCGCCTTGCTCGATCGGCTGACGGAGACCTGCCACACGATCAATATGAAGGACTGCCGCAGCTTGCGTGACAAACTGGACAAAAGCGGAGGAAGCGATGGGCAATGAACTTCGACGATTTCCGCCGACGTGCAGATGCGGTTCGATCGCTGCCGTTGGAAAGCGTACTGCTGATGCGTGGCGCGGTGCGTGATCGAGGCGACCGGCACAAATGGCACACCGAACAAGGCCCGCTGTCGGTCACCGGCCCCAAGTTCACGAACTGGCACAGGGGCCAGGGCGGTGGCGGGGCAATCGACCTGGTGATGCACCTGGCTGGCGTCAATCCCCGCGAGGCGGTTGTCTGGCTCGAACAGCACCTGGCGGCCGGCCCACTGGCCACATCGCGCGCTGCCGGCAGTGAAGCCGCGGCTCCTGAAAGGCCCCGCACACTCCGACTGCCCGCCCCCCACGGTCGCATGCTGGGCCGGGTACACCAGTATCTCACTGAATGCCGCCACCTTGAGCCATCGCTCATCGAACCGCTCATCCAGGCGGGCAAATTGTACGCCGACAGCCGTGGCAATGCGGTCTTCCTGCTGGTGGCGGGAAAGGCCCAACGGCCGGTCGGCGCCGAACTGCGTGGCACCGGGCCGCGCGTCTGGCGCGGGCTGGCTCCCGGCACCCGCAAGGACTTGGGCTACTTCTGGATCGGCGCTCAGGGCTCGCGGGAAATCGTTCTCTGCGAGTCCGCCATCGACGCCATGAGTTGCTTCCAGATCTACCCACAGCGCATCTGCATCTCCACCGCTGGCGTTCGTGCCGATCCTCCCTGGCTGCCTGGCTTGCTCGCCCGCGGCTTCGAATTCCACTGTGGCTTTGACGCCGACGGCCCCGGCGACGCCGCGGCCGCCCGCATGATGGCCCTCCAGCCTGCCATCCGCCGCCTACGGCCGCCCGCCCACGACTGGAACGACGTCCTTGCCGCCAACCGCTAACAGCCCCTCTTTGGAAAACCACCGGCCTCCTGCCCCTCTGGCCGACGAAAGGGCTCAAATCCCGGTTGCAGCCCGCGCCACTGCTACGCCACACGCTGTAAGCCGACGCGGACATTTATCCGAGCCCAGGCCCGGCACTTTATCTGAGCAGCAACGCCTTGCCGCGTTGCGACAGTTTCTGGGACGGCGGAAGTGAATGAGATCGGCAGGACTATGGCAGCATCATGAAGTTCTTTGCTCTTCCCCCACATCGCGCGGCCATACACGAAAAACCGGGATAGCGTCCCCATGATCTCAAGACCAAGTATCCACAATTGGCGTCGTGCGGTCTCGCATGGATGGGGCATGGTCGCTCTCCTTACAGTGCTGGCGGCCGGGCGGCTTGACGCGCAAACCACCGCTCCGCCGACGTCTGTTACGCCCGCGATTCGTCAGCGGTCGATCGACGCCATGCGCCAAACGCTTGACCAGGAGCAACGGTGGATCAAGGTCCACGCGGCCGAATACCTGCTCGAGTTGGATTATCGAGACGGTGTGCGAGAGGTCTTTTTGAAAGAACTCGACCTCCACGGCGACGAGCCGGAATACCGCATCGGCATCTGGCGAGTGCTGGCCCGCGCCGCCGTCGCCGAGAAGGATCGCAAGACGTGGATCGGCAGGATCTCCGAGGTGATCGCCGATCGAGCGGCTCCGGACCGTGGCCATGCCATCGAGAGTTTGGCCAAACTCCGAACCGCGGCGACCGACCGTGTGCTGGAGGCGCTGCAAGAGGACCTCCAGAACGGGTCTTCTCCAGTACCTCCCTACGCTGTATTGGCCTTGATCCAT
>JAQTVL010000303.1 GCA_028706835.1 Phycisphaerae bacterium
TGCCGCCTTCACGCACGCGAGGTCGCCTTCGAACTCGGCCCAGTGCGCGTAGGACACGGGGTCTGGCAAACTTGACCATTCCGTCTCTCCGCGGAATGTGCGCTCCGCTTATGGTGCTTCCAGGACCAGCGATTCGCCCGGCTTGAAGAGCACCGCCGCCACGTCCGGGCAGAGGAACTTGCACGCCTGGATAAAGCCCCACGGGTCGCCCGCGCCCTGCTCGGCGAACGTCCAGAAGTGGCACGGCGCCGTCCGCCGGGGCTTGACCGTCTGCACCAGCCGGGCCGCGTCGATGTGCCCCATGTTGCCGAAGCCGCCGTTGATGCACGGCAGCAGCAGGTCGATCGGGCGGTCCAGCAGCGGCGCGATCAAGTCCGGCCGAAACGACGTGTCGCCGGTAAAGACGATTCGCACGCCCGCGATCTCGACCAGCAGCATCGTCGCCGACGGCGAGAGCTGGCCGTGGTCCGCCGGGGCGGTCCGCACAGAGAATCCGCCCAACTCGTGATTGTCGCCGGGAGTCAGCAGCGTGAATCGGCTGAACGATATCGCCAGCTTCGCCAGCGGATCGCGGCATCCGGCAGGCCCGGCGAATCGGCACGCGGGGCAGTTGCGGGCAATGGCGGCCACGGTGTCGGGATCGACGTGATCGGTGTGCTCGTGCGTGAACAGCACCCAGTCGGCCCGCGCATCCTCCGGATCCAGGGGCGAAGCCGACAGCCGCTTGAGGCCGTGCTCGCGCTCGCAGGAGTCGCTGAGGTACGGATCGACCAGCACGACCTCGCCGGCCGGCGTCTTCAGCGCGAACCCGGCCTGGCCCAGCCACCATACGACGGCGCTTCGTTTCGACGCGTGCATGTCCGAAATCCGCCTGGCAAGATCGGGTGTCATTTCATCCTCCGGCTGGTTGGTTGCGTTCCGCTCTGCCCGGGCAGTCCGTTATCTTGCGGACGACCTTCCGCAGAGCATATAGGCTGGCGGGGGTAGTGCAAGTGTCTGGCAGTCCGCCTGTCTGGCAGTCCGCCAGGACGTGGCGTGTGAGTGGGGCAGGGGGATTGCAGTCTACTTCGCTTGCCCAAGTGCGATGCCGATCTCCTCGATCAGGCGGTCGGCGTCGATCGGCTTGGCCAGGTAGCCCGTGGCCCCGCACCGGCGGATCTTCGCCTCGGCCTCGGTGGCGGGATGCCCGGTCATCGCGATCACAGCGATGTGACGGGTCGCGGGCGAGGCCTTGATGCGGCGGCAGACCTCGAAGCCGTCCAGGTCCGGCATGCACAGGTCCAGGAGGACCACGTCGGGCTGGACGGTTCCGACCATTTCGCCGGCGGCGAATCCGGTCAGGGCCTCAGAGACCTCTATGTCCGGGCGCCTTCGGCGGAGCAACCGGACGATCAGGCGGACAACCCCGGCCTCGTCGTCGACCACGAGGACCTTGGGGGGGGCGTCGTTCAGCTCCGGCGGGATCGGCATCTGGTGGGCTCGCAGGAACTCCACGAGGTCGTGGACCTCGATCCGCCTGTGCCCGCCCGGAGTGCGGTAGGCCTTGAGCTGGCCCCGGTTCACCCAATTGATGACGGACTGCACGGCGACGCGTAACAGGCGGGCGGCCTCGGCTGTGGACAGGGCTTCCTTCATCCCATTTCCCTCCCTCGAACTGTAACTGCATATCAGCAGGGCGCACATCCGTCAAGGCCATCGCCCCTCCGCGACGCCGGCTTTAGTTGGAGTGCTGATATTGGTGGAAATGTAAGTAAACTAGATTTAGTGGAATTTATATTTAGGGGGCCGGGCGGCCGTGCCGATATCAGAACCTAGTGGAGCGGCATGTTGGAGCAGATGCGCGGCCCGAAACGGCGGGCCGACGCGATAACAGGGAGCCCGGTTCCGACGAATGCCCACAGGGGTAGGACCTGTCACCCGCAAGGCGGCACAGTCGCGGCGGTCCTCGATCCCCACCACCCGTTATGAAAAAGCCTCGTTTGCGTGGCCTGTACCACTTTCGCACCGCGTAGATCCCGACCCCCGATAACGCGGCGTATGAATGGGCAGGCCCTTTTTTTTGCGCCGCGCACCCGGCGATCCGCCTCACAGCGGGCGAAGGTTCGGCCGGCGGCTGGGCCTTGCCGCCTTGCGTTGTCGACCTGAGAACGTATTGCTCGTCCAGCGGTAGCGGTTAGAATCGCGCATGTCGATTGTGCCGGGCCTTCAAATCTGCCGGGAGGAGAATCCTGTTGCGCCACCTTACGCTCATGGCCGACCTAAGTGCGGTGCAGTCGTTGACGTTCGGCTGCTGCGGAGATCCAGGTGGCCCCGGCGGACATGGAGTGATCGAAACAGCATGAAAGCCTGCCGACCTGTGAGAATCGAGGCGGTGATCTGGCTGGGGCTGGCACTGTGCCTGACGCTGACCGGCTGCCGCGGATGTTCGTCCGTGCCAACCGCGCCGTCGGACCAGTCCGGCCCGCCCGTCATCCGCATTGCGGGCAGCGAGGCCAGTTGCGACCTGGGGCCGGTGCAGCCTTCCAGCAAGCACACGATCATTCTGGAGGTGGACAATCCCGCCGACACGCCGCTGCGTTTCCGGACGGTCCGCGGGGATTGCGAGTGCGTGTCGGCGATCGATCCGCCGACACAGGTTGACGCCGGCGGCTCCGTGAAGATCACGGTGTCCTACGTGGCCCCCAAGACGGCGATGGAGTATGAGTCGCGGCTGCTGATTGTCACCGACAATCCGGGCCGAAAGATGATCTCGCTTCGCATCAAGTCGAGCCCGCCGGCGAAGCGCGCGGCTCCGGCTGGCTCTGCGGCTGCGACGCAGCCTTCGGCTTCAGCTCCCGCTCAATAGCGGCGTCCAGTTCCTTCGCAATCGCATCCAGGCCGGTCAGGCACGTGGTTCCCACGAAGATGCGCGGCGGCGGCGATGCCTGCGCCTTGTACCGCTCCTCCAGGGTCAACACCCGTTCAATCGCCTCCGGGTCCCGCACGTTCAGGCGAACCACGCGAATCCTTCCCTCGAATCGGGCGGCTGCGGCCTGGACAGACTTCGATGCCTCCTTGCACTTCTCGCACGTCGGAGAAAAGACGTAGATCACATCGAGTTGGGTGGTGGGCGTCGCGCCGCGAGCCGGCGCCTGCGCGGCAGCCCCCGCCGGGCCATGCAGGATGGCCGGCAGCAGAACCGCCGCCGCGGTCCAGAACCATCGACGTCCGCTGGCCATGGCGTTGGCTCCGACTACGCTTCCCGGCTGACCTTTACGAGCATCTTGCCTGTGTTCTCCCCGCGGAAGAGCCCGATGAAGGCTGCGGGCGCATTCTCCAAGCCGTTGACGATCGTCTCGCGAACCTTGACCTTGCCGTCGCGAATCCAGGCCGTCATATCGGCCAGGAACGCGGGCTGCCGGTTGGCATGGTCCGAGACGATCATGCCCTTGATCATAGCCCGCCTGACCAGCAGCGGGAACAGGTTCGGCCCGGGCGTCAGTTCGGTCGCGTTGTAGAGCGAGATCAGGCCGATCAGCGGAATCCGAGCGCCCACGTTGATCAGGCGGAGGATCGTCTCCAGCGTGCTGCCGGCGACGCTGTCGAAGTAAACGTCGATCCCGCCGGGGCAGTGCTTCCGCAGCCGGCCGAGCAGCGGTTCGGTCTTGTAGTTGATGCACGCGTCGAAGCCGAGGGACTCCACGACGTAGCGGCATTTTTCGTCCGACCCGGCGATGCCGACCACGCGGCAGCCTTTCAGCTTTGCGATCTGCCCCGCCACCGAGCCGACCGCGCCGGCCGCCGCGGAGACCACCACCGTCTCGCCGGCCTTGGGCTGGCCGATGTCGATCATGCCGACGTAGGCCGTCATGCCGGGCATGCCCAGCGCGCCGAGGGTGTAGGAAATCGGGGCGGCATTGGCATCGAGTTTCCGCAGCCGGGAGCCGTCGAGGGCGGCGAACTCCTGCCACCCGCCGTCCCCGAGCACCAGATCGCCCGGCTTGAATGTCGGATCGAGCGACTCAACCACCTGCCCGACCGTTCCGCCGCACATGACGTCGCCGATATTGACCGGGTCGGCGTATGACTTGCCCGCATTCATGCGGCCACGCATGTAGGGGTCCACCGACAGGTAGATTGTCCGCACCAGCGCCCCCCCGGCGGCAGGGGCCGGAACGGGCCTGTCGACGCACTCGAAATTCGCGGGAGTCGGTTCGCCGACGGGACGGCTCTTCAGGAGAATCTGTCGGTTGGCCATCTGCTCGCAGCTCCGAAATAGGCCCAGGAAATCAGCGGGAACGACCTGATCTGTTCGTGATTCTAGCATGCACGTCATGCGCGACAAGATCGAACTCGGGGGCACGTGTTGACCCGTCAGTGACGCACCCTGACACGTACCTTCAGGATGATCTCAGGCGTATCGGCGTCCCCGGGTTGGAGGCCGACCTCGCCTTCCCAATCGGCTGGGGACTCGCTGGACGTGCGAACCGACAGGTTGACCAGGGCGAACGAGTGCGCGGGAATACGCCCTGGGCAGTTCTGGGCAACGATGCTGCCGGACGTGTCCCGGGTGCGAATCGTCACGTGGCCGATCACGATCGGTTTCGGGCCGGGGTTCCTGACGACAAACAGGACCGCCCGGCCGCTGCCGGGCGATGCATCAATCGTCTGTTGACTCTCCGCCGCCGCAACGACGGGCAGTTCGCCGTCGAGCACTTTCCTGCGATTGGCGTCGCCCAGCGCAATCACGACATCCGTGACCCGTCCATCCCGCAGCCGCAGAACAGCAGGCGTCTGGACGAACCAGTCGCGGGACGAGTCGATCTGTCCGTTCAGAAACAGGGCGTCCTTGTATACGAACTCGCTGGCCTCCGTGTGCGGCGGCATGTGGATCAGGGCGACCTTTGCGATCCGGCCCGGGCCGACCGCCCGCGCCTTTGCCGCCAGGTCCGGCACCAGCGCCCGACAGCCGGCGCAGCCGTCATGGACCAGCACGACCAGCCAATCGCCTTGCTTCAGGTCATCCGCAATGTCGATGTAGCTCGCGATCGGCAGCGGCCGGCCGACCCACGTCTCGGGCTCCAGCAGCACGGTGCGGTCCGCGTTGTCGAGCGAACCGTCAGCCGCCAGTTTGGCCGGCGAGAACCGCAGCACGGGGATCGCCGTTGCGACCATGACCGGAATTGCGATGGCCCAGGCGATGAGGAATCGCCGCCACTGGGTGAACGGCCACCAGGCGGCAGTCCGCGGGCGCACGACAGCCAACATCGCGACGATCGCCAGATCGAGCATGAGGGTGTACTGCGGCGGCACGGTCAGTCGCCCGAAACATCCGCAACTGGCTTCGCCGTGAATGAACTTGGTTGCCGTGACAACGGAGAACGCGGTAAACATGAGCAGTGACGCCAGCCACGAGAGTCGGCGGGCCCATCCGCTGAGCAGCCACAACGCCATCGCGATTTCGAAATCGGCCTCGGCCAGATTCACCCATCGACTGGCGAGGAAGCCCTTCCCAAGCGGCGGCTGAGTCGCCAGTTGGTGGATCTTGAGCAAGGCGGCGGCGATGAGCACCAGGGGGATCAGCACGCGCGGAATCCAGAACCAATCGCGCGACGGGCAAGAGAGGGCGGACGTTTGGGGTGTCGTGTCGGCCATCCGGAACCTCCGGCCTTCCGGGCATTCTTCTTCGCCCCTGGCGATCGGTGGCGGCCTGGTCACCGATGATCTACTCTTCTTGCGTGGAGTCAAAGCAAATCGCGGCGTCAGAACGGCCGCGTCGGGGGCTGTCAGGGGGCGCCCAAAACCTACCACCGCGGGGCGCTTGAAAACCTACCACCAAGGGGGCTCCGAACCGACCACCTGAGGAGTCAGCGGTTGGACCATGTAGGCTCTCCGGTCCGCAATGGCGCGG
>JAQTVL010000304.1 GCA_028706835.1 Phycisphaerae bacterium
CGGCCGGCCAGAACGAGCCAAGCCCCGAGGCCCTCAAGCAGTTCATCGCCGAGCAGACCGACCAGATCAAGGAAAAGGCGCTCCGCGCGATCGGCCTGACCAAGGCGGACGAGGCCAAGGTTGCGATCGGCTGGTACTACGACACCGCGGTCGCGGCGTCCGCCGACGCGCCGCCTGCCAAGGCC
This sequence comes from Phycisphaerae bacterium, assembly GCA_028706835.1. GTDB lineage: Bacteria > Planctomycetota > Phycisphaerae > JAJVII01 > JAJVII01 > STB-87. The sequence continues at coordinate 186 of JAQTVL010000304.1, forward strand.
GCCGGCATCGTGACGATGCTGACAGACAACGCCAAGCCGGTCGGCCTGGGGCTGCTCGCCGTGGTCAGCCTGGGCGTGATGCTGATGATGATGCGCAAGGCGGCGTCGGGCGTGACGATCGCCGGTCCTGAACCGAGCCTGTCGATGGTCGGCGGCGGCGCGGGAGGCGTTCAGTCGCTGGCCGACGAGGCTGCTGCCGGCGATGCGGACGAAGCCGACGGCTACTCGCCCGGCATGGAGGTCGACGCGGAAACGCTGCGGACGCAGAAGATGGTGGAGAAGGTCGGGGGCATGGTGAAGCAGAACCCCGAGGCGGCGGCGAATCTCGTCCGCCGCTGGATCACGAAGAAGACCAAGTAATCTCGCGGAGCGGGTGACACAATGGCCGTTGACGACGACATTCCAGGCCTTCGCAAGGCTGCCATCCTCCTGCTCAGCATGGACCAGGACACCGCTGCGCAGGTGATGCAGCGGCTGGATAAGACGGACATCGAGGAAGTCAGCCGGGAGATTGCGTCGATGGATCGCATCGACAGCAAGTCCCGCGGAGCGGTCGTCCACGAGTTCTACAACCTGGCGCTGGCGAGCAGTTACATGGACGAGGGCGGGCTGGAATACGCCCGCGAACTGCTGGGCAAAAGCCTGAGCAAGGAAGACGCCGAGGAGATCTGCGGCCAGGTCGAACGCACGATCAACGCCTCGCCGTTCGCGTTCCTCAGCAAGGCCGAGGCCGCCAACCTGCTCACGTTCATCCAGGACGAGCACCCGCAAACGATCGCCCTGATCCTCTCGCACCTGCCGCCGGCCAAGGCATCCGAAATCCTCGTCGGCCTGCCGGCGCAGAAGCAGATCGAGGTCGTCAAGCGCATCGCCAACATGGAGCAGACCAACCCCGAGGTGATCAAGGAAGTCGAGCAGGGGCTGGAGCACCGGCTGGCGGCGATGATCCACCAGACGTTCGAGAAGACGGGCGGCGTGGAGACGGTGGCGGAGATGCTGAACCTGGCCGACCGCGCCACGGAGAAGAGCATCCTCGAGGCGCTGGAGACCGACGACCCGGACCTGGTCGAGTCGATCCGCCGGCTGATGTTCGTGTTCGAAGACATCCTCATGGTCGACGACCGCGGCATCCAGTCGGTGCTCAAGGAGATCGACAATTCCGACCTGGCGTTGGCGCTGCGGACCGCCAGCGACGAGCTCAAGAACAAGATATTCAAGAACATGTCGGAGCGGGCCGCCCAGCTTATCCGCGAGGACATGGAATACATGGGCCCGGTGCGCGTCAGCGACGTCGAGGCCGCCCAGCAGAAGATCGTCGACGTGGTTCGCCGGCTGGAGGATGCGGGCGAGATCGTCATCGCCGGCCACGGCGGCGAAAAAGACGTGGTCGTGTAACCGGACAGGAACTCAATGGCCGTCATCAAGCAAGTCGAGTCCTCGCGTTCGACGCCGTTCAACTTCGGCGACATCGCCGTGGAGGCGCGGGCGATCATCACGCGGGCCGAGCGGCAGGCCGAGGGGGTGCTGGCCCAGGCAAACGTGGATCGCGACCGCATCGTCGCGGAGGCGCGGGCGGCTGGTTACGCGGAGGGCCTGGCCGCGGGGCAGGAGGAGGGCCGCAAGGCTGCCCGCGATGAGGCGATCAAGAAATTCGAGCAGCAGATCGGCCGGGTCGGCAAGGCGTTCGGCGAGGCGATCGAGCAGTTGGCGGCTTGCCGGGGTCGGATGCTGGCCGAGGCGAGGCAGGACCTGGTTGCGCTGGCGCTGTCGGCAGCGGAGAAGATCGTGCGGCAACAGTTGGCGGCGGACCCGAGCGCGGGCCTGCGGATCGTCGAGGCCGCGGTGGAACTGGCCGGACAGGCATCCCGGCTGCTCGTGCAGGTCAACCCGTCGGACTTGGAGACGGTCCAGTCGTTCGCCCCGCAGCTTGCAGCCAGGCTGACGGGCTCGGCGGAAGTGAAGGTTGTCGGCGATGCCGCGGTGGAGTCCGGCGGCTGCCGGCTGACCGCGTGGCGCGAAACCGGCCAGGCGAGCGACGTCGACGCAACGATCCAGACACAACTGACTCGCTTGGCCAACGAACTGCTGGGCAAGGGCGACGAGGCGTAACGAGATATGCCGTTGTTTGACCGACAATTTGACGCGCTTCGCCGGATTCAGCCGATGGGGCTGACCGGGCGGATCAGTGCGGTCACGGGGCTGATCGCGGCGGCTGAGGGGCTGTCGTGCCCGGTCGGGGCTCGATGCCGCATCCGCTCGAGCACCGGGGCCGATTCGCTGGCTGAAGTTGTCGGCTTTTCCGATCACGGCACGCTGCTCATGCCGCTCGGCGAGACGGTGGGCTTGTCGCGCGGCGACCGCGTATCGCTCGACAGCACGACCTGGCAGATCGCGGTCGGCCCGGCGATGCTCGGCCGAGTGGTCGACGCCTTCGCCCGCCCGATCGACGGGGTCGGCCCGATGCCCACGGTCGATCACCAGCCGATCGCCCGCGAGCCGTTGCCCGCGATGCGCCGCCAGCGCGTGCTCCAGCCGATCGCGACCGGCATCCGGCCGATCGACGCGGTACTGACTGTCGGGCTCGGCCAGCGAATGGGCATCTTCTCCGGCCCGGGGCTCGGCAAGAGCGTGCTGATGGGCATGATCGCCCGCTACACCTCCGCGGACGTGGTGGTGGTTGGCCTGGTCGGCGAGCGCGGCCGAGAGGTGAAGGACTTCCTCGAAAAAGACCTCGGCCAGCAGGGATTGGCCAAGAGCGTGGTCGTCGTCTCGACCTCGGACGCCCCGCCGCTGATGCGTTTGCGGGCCGGCCTGACCGCGACCGCGATCGCGGAGTACTTCCGCGACCAGGGGCTGAACGTGCTGCTGCTGATGGATTCGCTGACGCGATTGGCCACGGCCCAGCGGCAGATCGGCCTGGCCGCCGGCGAGCCGCCGGCAACCAAAGGTTTTCCGCCGTCGGTGTTCTCGATGCTGCCCGTGCTGCTGGAGCGTGCCGGGCGGACTGAGTCCGGCTCGATCACCGCGTTCTACACGGTGCTGGCTGAGGGCGACGACACGACCGAGCCGATCAGCGACGCCGTTCGCGCGATCCTTGACGGGCACATCATGCTCAGCCGAAAGATCGCCCAGCGCGGCCACTACCCGGCCATCGACATCTGCGATTCGATCAGCCGGCTGTCGGTCGACCTGGTTGACGAGGAGCAAACGCGTGCGGCCCGGAAGATCGTGCAACTGGTGGCCGTGTTCCGCGAGATCGAGGACCTGGTGAACATTGGGGCGTATGTCGCGGGGGCGAACGTGGATCAGGATGTTGCGGTCGCGATGCGCGACCCGATCGACCAATTCCTGCGTCAGGGGATAGACGAGGATTCCCGTTTCTCGACAGCGAAGGTATCGCTGCTGGAGTTGTATCGGCGAATCGAGAACGAGTACCGCAAGCGGGCGAAGAAGTAGTTCCCCGCAGATTTCGCAGATTACGCAGATTGGAAAAGATGCAACGGAGGTCTGGGAAGGAAGAAGATGGGTGAGATGGAGAAGTACATAATCATCAACACTACGCTGCTTGCCGTATGTGGTGGGACGTTGATTGCGGTGGTTTGGTCTCACTTTTGGCTCCAAGCGTTTCGAAGAGACGTGCTGAAGGAATTGAAAGAACTGAAGGCGTTGACAATCAGGGAGTCGAATTCCTCTCAATCTGCGAAATCTGCGTAATCTGCGGGGAGGCTGTTGTTCATGGCCAAGGGCTTCAAATTCCGACTCGATCCGCTGCTGCGGATTCGTCAGCGCGCCGAAGACGAGCGCAAGCAAGCGTTTGGCAAGGTGGTCGGCAAGCTCAACGAGCAGACCGAACGGGCCAGGCGGTACGACGAGTCGATCCGGCAGGAGCACCGCAACCTGCGCAACGGGCACCTGGTCGGCGAGATCGACACGCGGCACCTGGCGCACCATCGGCTGTATGTGAATTCGATGATGCGCGGCCTGGTGCAGACGCTGTGCGAGCGGGCGATGACGCAGCAGGAGTCGGAGAAGGCCCGTGCGGCGATGGCGGAGGCGGTCAAGGGGCGCAAGGTGCTGGAGAACCTGAAGGCCCGCCGTCACGGCGAGTGGCAGACGCACGAGGATAAGGTTGAGGCTCACCTGCTGGATGAGATGGGCGTTGTAGCGCATCGTCGGCCGCGGGAGGCCGATGCGTCATGATGAAGAAAGTGTGGGACACCGTTGCGATCATCGCCGTGGCCAACCTGCTGGCCTTGGTGACGCTGGCGATCCTGCTCGCCGCGTCGGGCAGCCTGAAAGGCGAGCGGCTGAAGCTCGCTCGCGACGCCTTGGCCGGCCGGCCGTTGCCGGTTGTGAGGGTTGTCGAGCAGGCGAAGGAACTCGATCCGACGTCGCTAACCAGCGCTGGGCAACTCATCACGAAGGAGCAGGCAAACACGCAGATCGTGCAACTCCAGATCGACCAGCAGATGCGCGAGTTGAAGGACTTCCAACTCCAGCTCGACCAGGCCCGATCCGCGCTGGATGCGCGGATCAGCCAGTTCGAGCAGGAGCGAAAGGCCTGGATTGCGCAGCGGGACGCCGAGCGGGCCCTGCTGGCGAGCGAAGGCTTCCGCAAGTCGCTGTCGCTGTATGAATCGATCCCGGCGGACCAGGCGAAGGACCTGTTCATGAGCATGGAGGACACGGAGGTTGTCCGCATGCTGTCGGCGATGGAGGAGCGGAAGGCGTCGAAGATCGCCAAGGCGTTCGCGAGCGAAGCGGAGAAGAACCGGCTGAAGAAGATTCTCGATCGGCTGGAACGGCCGGGCACCACCCAGCCTGACAGCCCGAAGCGGACAGGGACCCCATGAGTGATTCGTTGATGCGACTGGTCAGCCAGGCGGTCAGCCGAGGCTCGCAACCCGCGGGGGCGGGCGCGGGCGCGACGGCGGCGGCGGGCGACAGTTCGGGCGGGGCGGCGGGGTCCGCGGGCGACTTCCAGTCCGCGATGGCGGACCTGCTCGCACAGGATCCGGCGACGGTCGCGGACGGATCGCTGCCTCAGACGCCGGCGGACGACACGCAGGTCGCGGATGGCGCCGAATCGGACAAGGACGCCCCGACGCCCATGGGCCTGCTTGTGCAGGCGCTGCTCGGCCTGAGCCAGCAGGTGCAGGGCCAGCCGATCGATCTGCCCGAGACGATTGATCCGCGGAATCCGGCGCAGGTGGCGCAGATTGTCCGGCGGATACTGAACACGGGCGCCACAAGTGAGCAGCACGCCGAGCCGGCAATGAATCACGCGGCGTTGCAGGAAGTGTCGGTTGGAGCGGAAGCCCCTGTGGATACGCAAGTCGCAACGGAACCGAGGGTTGTTGCGGAACCGAAGACCGCCCCCGAGGCGGATCGACCCGATGCGTGGCGGCCGGCGAATCAGCCGGCTCCGCAGATCGCGGCGACGCCGAAGGTGAACAGCACCGAGGCGGCGGTGACGCAGACGGCGACGCGCATCAATGCGACGCCCGAGATCGCGCAGCCGACGCCGTCGGATCAGGACGACGTGGCCGTCCTCTCGCTGGTGGCAGTGCCGGCTGAGCGGCCCCGCCCGGACGCATCGGCTGTCGACTGGCAGATTGAGGCGGCGCCCGTGCCACTGCAACGCGGCGCGGATCGACCCAGCCAGCCGATCGAACCGGACGCAACCGG
>JAQTVL010000305.1 GCA_028706835.1 Phycisphaerae bacterium
GGCGAAGGCAGTGGGCGAGTCGCAGAGGCGTTTCGAGGCGGATCAACTCGCTGGCCTCGGTGTAGGTGGCCAGCAGGTGGCCGGCGAGTTGAGCGATAATCTCGATGCCCAGCCGAGGCTGGCGGCTCATCCGCCGGGCGAGCAGGCGTACGGGAAGCGGGATCAAACGGCTCTCGCGTTCAGCCCGCACCCACAGCCGGTGTGAGTCGTGCGGGACCAGGGCGTTCCAGCCGAGGATCTCGCCCGGCCCCAGCCAGGCGAGCGTGCGTGCGAGCCGCCGCCCGGCGTCGGGCGGGTCGATCACGCGAAACAACCCGTGGGAAATCAGGTAGAGCGTGCCCGGCTCGCGTTGGGGGCCGAACAGCAGTTCGCCGGCGGGTACGCGAATCGCCGTGCCCGTCAATTCTAGGTCTTCCAACAACAGTCCGATCGCGCTTGGCGTCGGGTGTGCGGTTGCCATCAGGCTAATCATGGTCGCCCCTCCCATTTCACCCCCGGCTGGGCTGGCCGGTTGCGTCAGTGTCTTGCGGTTTTCAGATGGCGTCCCAAGCATGTTGAATTGTAGGATAGCTCACGGTGCGTTTTCCACGAGGGCGGCATGAGTGTCCCCGCGATGCGACGGTGGCTCGGCGACCTGCTCGGGCTGATGTTTCCGGTGCGGTGCGGCGCCTGCCGCGTGCCCATTCCGCCCGGCGAAGGCGGCGTCTGCGCCGAGTGCCAGTCGCTTGTGCTCGGGCTGGTCGATCAATCCTATTGCGGCTTGTGCGGTCAGGACGCCGGGCCGTTCGCGCTGCGCCCGGGGGCGGCCGGCCAGGCGGCTGTGTGCGGCTTGTGCGACGCGGAATTGTACCGCTATGCGGCTTTGTCGCGCGTGGGGGCCTACGAGCCGCCGCTGAGCGACCTGATCAAGCAGTTCAAGTATGCCGGCGGCCATCCGCTGGCTGGGCCGCTGGGCGAATGGCAGGCGGCACACGTGTCGGCGCAGCCATGGGCGGCGCGGATCGATGCGGTCGTGCCGGTCCCGCTGCACTGGCGGCGACGGTGGGGTCGGGGGTTCAACCAGTCCGAACTGCTGGCGGAAGTCGTCGCCGCCCGCCTGGGCAAGCCGATGGCGCACCTGTTGGCCAGGCCGGTGCATCGCCCGCCGCAGGCGTCGCTGCCGCGCAGCCAGCGGTTCGAGAACATTCGCGGGGTGTTTTCCGCCCGCCACCCGCGCGAGGTCCGCGGCCGGACGCTTTGCCTCGTGGACGACGTGTGCACGACCGGGGCGACGCTGTCTGAAGCGGCTCGGACGCTCCGTAACGCCGGGGCCGCTGCTGTCTACGCCGCCGTCGTTGCTGTCTCTCAGCCGCCGACGCCCTTCGGCCGGGCGATGCGCGACCCGTGAACCCCGTACAAGCAACGGGCCCGGGCGCACGCGCCCGGGCCTGGATTTTCTCGCGAATCTCCCGCCGCGTCTACTTTTCGCCCTTAAGCTCCTTGCTTCGGCTGGCGGCGAAGTCCGAGTTGCTCTTGGACCAGAAGAACGGCTTGCCCGTCTCGAACTTCAGCACCGCCTCGTATTCCTTCAGCGCCTCGTCGCGGTTGTGCAGCCGGTAGTCCAGCACCACCGCCCGCTGGAAGTGAGCCGGGTGCGGCGTGTTCGGGTCGGCCTCGTAGGCCCGCTTGTAGTATTCGCAGGCCTTGTCGTTCTCGTCGAAATACTCCTTCAGTATCTCCCCCGCGTAGAACAGGGCGTCGTCCACCTTGTCCGAGTTTGGATACTGTTTGATCAGCGTATCGAACTTCTCCAGCGCCAGCCGCAGCTTTCCCTTGTCGTTCAACACCCCCGGCACGATCTTGCCTTCTTTGAAGTAGTTCATCGCGTCCTCGTACATCACGTCCGCCTCAGCCACCTTGTCGGTCGGCTTGACGAGCGCGCTCGCCGGCAGATCGGTCAGCACCAGGTAGGTGTACTTCCGCCCCTTGCGATAGTCGTTCAGTTCCTTCTCCGCCCACACCTGCTTGTCGTACATCCCGTGCTTGACGTAGTAGCTCTGGAGCGCCTCCAGATACGCCTTATACGCCATCCGGTGCTCCGCCATCTTCTCGACGATCTCGATCTCGTTCGAATCGAGGTTCACCGTCGGTGCCTTCCCCGCCGCCGTCACCTGCGTATCCGGCGCCACCAGCGGCTCCTTCGCGCAGCCGGTAAGAGCCGCCACGCCAGCCAGGGCCATCAGACCGATCATGAATTTCGCGTTCATCGCCAGACTCCTTTTGCCTGTAGGCGATCGGACCTTCGTTTCCCACCCACGGACCCGGCCCCCATTAAAATGAGCGCCGCCGGGTCCGTCAAGGCAAAAGCGGTTGGCCGTGTGTCCGTGAGGGCATCCGGGGACCGCGCCCCGCGGCGTCGCGACGAACAGCCGTTGACACCGCACTGTGCGAGACGGCATCCTGCTGCATGCCGCTGCAACGAACCTATATGCCGCGGCATCCCGCGGTGTTCGCCCCGAAAACCGAGGCGCAAACTTCGCGGCTTTGGCCTAACCCCTGTGTTTTCGCGACCGGCCGGCAACTGATTACTGGACTTGCGCCAACGTGTATTTCGGTACTCGTTGGCTGGCCACCGTTTGGGCCGCGACCTCGGCCGGGCGCATTACACGCATCAGCCGGCGCCGGGGTATCCGCCCATGGGCCCCGATCAGCCGATCGTCCCAGCCGCGACCGGATGCGGTTGTAGAGCGTTTTGCGGCGCTCCCGCCCATCGCTCGGCGTAAGGCGTCGTCATCTTCGCCGTTTGTGGAGTGCGGTAGCGCAGCTACCGCTGTGGCATGCAGCGTGACGTCAGCGATCCCCTCCAGATCAAGGCATCCGCTTGCGGTTCGGCGCCGTTTCCCGTTCCCCCGTCCCCCCGTCACTTCTTCCGCAGTTTCGCCATCGCCTTGGCCATCGCCTCCTTCGCCCACGCCACCGGCTCCGCCTCGGCCGCCTTGGCGATCGCGTCCAGCGATTCCGTGTCCCCCAGCCGCCCCAGCGCCTCCGCCGCCGCGCCCCGGGCGTCTTCGTCACCGTTCGTCAGCATCCGCCGCAGCAGCGGCACGCTTTCCCGGTCGCCCAGCAGCCCCAGCGCCCGAATCCCGTTCGCCTGCAGCGGCGTGTATCCGTTCTCCGCCGCCTTCCGCGCCAGGGGGATGCCCGCCGGGTCGCCCAGCCGGCCGAGCGCCTCGACCGCGATCTCCGCGTCGTCCGCGTCCGCCGCCGCGTATTTGAGCAGCACGGGCACTGCCCGCTTGTCGCCGATCTCGCCGAGCGAGCGGAGCACCGCCCGCCGGGGCTCGTCGCGGGTTTCCTTCTGGTCCGCAGCCGCCTTGATAAGCGCGGGCAGGGCGTCGGTATTCTTCTCGTCCGCCAGGAACCGCGACAGCACCGCCACCACGTTGAAGTAGTGCCCCCGCCGCACGCTCTTCGGGTCGCGGTCGTCCTCGATCACGTCCACTTTCTTGGGGTCCAGCTCTTCATCCGCCAGATACCAGATGGCCGGCTCCTCCTCCCGCACGATCTTGACGAATTCCGGGATCGCCCGTTTCCGGTCCAGCCAGTACATCACCTGGAGCGCCTCCAGCTTAGGCCGATCGAGGTTCTTCATCGCCACCTCGCGAACCGCCTCGTAGGCCTTGCCCCATTCCCCCTCCCCTCGGGGGGAGGGCAGGGGTGAGGGGCCGGCGCCGCGCGCGTTACTTGCCTGGAACGCGATCACCCGCACGCCCGCCAGCGCCTCGGACAGTTCATTCTTGCTGACCGCCGGCATGGTCGTAGCACGGGCATCTTGCCCGTGAATTCCGGACACGGGCGGGACGCCCGTGCTACTTCCGGACACGGGTCCCGGCGTAGCCGGGATGCTACGCTTAAGCGTCGCCAGGTATTCGTCGAGTGTCTTCAGCGGCGGGACTTCCTTCTTGCCGAGGCTGACGCGGTAGCTGGGCAGGGGGTCGATTTTGCCGACTGCGGCATTATCGCCGGTTTGCTCGACTCGGTTTCCACGCCCGTCGTCGCGCATCGACTGGATGATGACCGCATCACTCTTGATTTCCCCCCACCGTTTGCCATCGACGTGGATCGAATAGGTGTAGGGCAAGGTGTTCGCCTTCGCGGTACACAGGCGGATCGCCTTCTGAGCATCGAACCAGTTGTAGGCCACCTCGACTTGTCGGCCCTTCGCCAACTTCCCGCTAATCGTGATCCTGTTCTCGCCCGGCAGAAGTTGCGGGAGACTGTAGATATTCTGCTGCACGCCAACGAGGAAGGCGAGTCTCTCGAGTTCGCCCTTCAGCAGAGATACCCGAACCAGCACGTCGTAACGGCCGAAGGCGCTGATCTCCTTGCCATCCTTCGTTGCCGGAGCAAGTTTCGCGCCATCATCCCCAAACCACGGCCCGACTCGTCGTTCGAACGGGAATGATCGCCACGTCTTCCCACCATCGCAACTTAGTTCGATCGTCGTCTCGCTCTGGTCAACAACGACCCCAAGCTTGCTGATGATGTAGGGGGTAAGAATGCGGTAGGTCAGAACCGCCGGTCTTGTCAGATCGGCCTGGATTACATGATTGCCTGATTCATCGAGTTCGGACTTGCAGTTCGTCGGGGGAAGGAATGCTTCGCGCCGGATGCCTTCTTCTGACAGGTCAACTCGGATGTCCCAGGACCCGATGCCGTAGTCAACGGGAATCGCACCGTGCTCCTCAGGCACGTTGTCCCCGCGCCGCCCCACGTTGTCCTGAAATGCGGGCAATCGGTCGCCGCTCATCCTGTCCAGACCGCCCCATTGGCGCATGATCTGATCGCTGCCCCGCAACTCCAATTCCATCTTGTGCGTCTGCTTATACGGCTGGTGCATCGCGTGGACCCAGCCGTAGAGCGAGTTCAAGCTGTGGGTCCGCAGCATCGGCCCGACCGCAGGCCGATACGCCAGCGAGTGGTCGCGAACCAGGTCCTCCGCCGACGCGATTCGCTTGCCGTCGCGCGTGAACGCGAACCAGCCCTCGCTCACGTCGAACAGGTGATACCGGAACACGCCGTCTGCGTCGGTCCAGCCGGCGTCGCAGAGCGTGTGCCCGGACTTGTAGAACTTCTGGGCCGGGTAGCCCAGGTGCCGCCAGCACAGCGCCATGGTCTGCGCCAGCCCGTCGCACCAGTGCGCCCCCCAGACGTTGAGAATCTTGATCGGGTCGAGCACCTGCACCCGCCCCTTCGGCCCGAGTTCCGACGGGGCCGTCCCGTTGGTGTACATCGTGAACCGCCGAATCCACAGCCACACCGCGATCGCCTTTTCCTGGTCGGTCTTCGCGTTCTCCAGCCGGATCGCGTCCAGCGCGAACTGCCGAGCCGACGAAGCGTCAGGCCAGCGGTCGTTGACGACCTTCAAGTCGGTCACGGCTGGCTGCGAGCAGACCGGCGTCGTGAAGTCCGGCGGGTCAGCCATGGCGATCGCGGCAAGTGTGAAGACCAGCACGACAGCAAGTGTCGGGATGTGCATGGAGGCATCTCCAGAGAGTGACCCCGATTATAACGAGCAACAAGGGGACTTCCTTAATTTCCGCCGCCCAGGGGTCAGGGACACCGCGCGGGCCGCGATCGGCGGAAATTAGGGATGTCCCCAATCCTGTTCGGCACGGCGGTTGCATGGTGGGGGCGGGAGGCGGCTGGGTTCTGATCGAGGCGTGTCGCGTGGATAAGCCGGGCGGAGCGGGGCGGATTCCGCGCAGCAAACGCGTGGCCGCGGAGCAGGTCGATGGAATTCCCCCGGCTCAGCGGGCCTGTTTTTTCAACTGGGCGACGTGGCGTTCCAGGTCGGCGTCGCCGGCCAGGCCGAGGAAATACCAGGTCA
>JAQTVL010000306.1 GCA_028706835.1 Phycisphaerae bacterium
CGCGGCAGCCGGTATACGTTGGCCTGACCGCTGACGCCCAGGAACTCACATGCTCAAGGAATCCGCGGCGGGCGCAGTGCGCCCGGCGCGGATTCTTGTTTTCCCGCGCACTCGGGTGTGGCACGATTCGGTGGCAGCAATAACTCTTCGCTGTTTGTGGAGTGCGGTAGCGCAGCTACCGCTTTGGAGGGCAGACGCGACGTTGCACAACCCAAAAGCGGTAGCTACGCTACCGCACTCCACAAAAGGATGGAGTGGCAAGCATGCCGCCAACTCCTGCAAACCCGACGCACTCCGCCTCTGGGGATTTTCCTTTTGCGCAGCGCTCAACTATGTTACTGTAATGTAACCTAGTAATCATCGGAGCCGCGCATGGATCGCCAGACCCGCCAACTCTATGAACTGAAAGCCCAGATCGTCCAGGCGGCGGCGCACCCCATCCGGCTGGCGATCATCGACTTCCTCAGCGACGGCGAGCAGTGCGTCTGCGACATCAGCACGCACGTCGGGGCCAAGCGGTCCAACGTGTCGCGGCACCTGTCGGTGATGCTCGCGTCGGGCATCCTGGGCTGCCGCAAGGACGGCCTCAAGGTGCTCTACTCGCTGAAGACCCCGTGCATTCTGAAGTTCCTGAACTGCGTGACCGACGTGCTTCGCCAGCAGGTCAGGCAGAACCGCGCCGTGCTCAAGCACCTGTGAACGCATTTTTGTTTTGCCGACTCGGTAAGTATTGAATCACATAGCGACAAAGGGCACAGGAGGAACACGATGCTGATTCAGATTCTGGGCACGGGCTGCCCGAAGTGCAAACAACTGGCTGCCAACACCGAGGCTGCGGCCAACGCGCTCGGCCTGCACTACACGCTCGAAAAGGTGACCGATATCGCCCAGATCGTGAGTTTCGGCGTAATGACAACGCCGGCGCTGGTGGTCAACGGACAGGTGAAGGTCGCCGGCAAAGTCCCGGACGTGCAGGCGATCAAGGGCCTGCTGACCTGACAGAGAAGTGCCGCGATGAGTGAAGGCATTGCCAGGAAGCTCTCGTTCCTCGACCGGTTCCTGACGCTGTGGATATTCCTTGCCATGGCGGTCGGCGTGCTGCTCGGATACCTCGCCCCGAGCATCGGCGACTGGATCAGTTCGCTGCGCCCGGCTGGCAGCCAGACAAGCATCCCGATCGCCATCGGGCTGATCCTGATGATGTATCCCCCGCTGGCCAAGGTGAAATACGAGGAACTCGGCGACGCCTTCCGAAACGTCAAGGTGCTGGGCCTGTCGCTCGTGCAGAACTGGGTGATCGGGCCGCTGCTGATGTTCGGCCTGGCGGTCCTGTTCCTGCGGAACCAGCCGGAATTCATGATCGGCCTGATTATGATCGGCTTGGCCCGGTGCATCGCGATGGTCATCGTCTGGAACGACCTGGCCAAGGGCGACACGGAGTACTGCGCGGGGCTGGTGGCGTTCAACTCGATCTTCCAGGTATTCTTCTACAGCCTTTACGCCTGGCTGTTCGTGACGGTGCTGCCGCCGTTGCTCGGGTTGCAGGGCGCCGACACGTCAGCGATCACCATCCGGCAGATCGCCTGGAGCGTGTTCCTCTACCTGGGCGTGCCGTTCATCGCGGGGATGCTGACGCGGTTCGTGCTGGTAAAGTCCCGCGGACGGGAATGGTATCACGGCCGGTTCATCCCGAAGATTTCGCCGATCACGCTGATCGCCCTTCTGTTCACGATCGTGGTCATGTTCTCGATGCAAGGCCGCAAGATCATCGCCAAACCAGGCGACGTGGCCCTGATCGCCGTCCCCCTGCTGATCTATTTCGTCGTCATGTTCATGGTCAGCTTCTGGATGAGCAAAAAGGCCGGAGCCGACTACGCCAAGAGCGCCACGCTGTCGTTCACAGCCGCCAGCAACAACTTCGAGCTGGCCATCGCCGTCGCCGTCGGCGTGTTCGGCATCCACCACGGTGCGGCGTTCGCCGCGGTGATCGGCCCGCTTGTCGAGGTGCCCGCGCTGATCGGCCTGGTCAACGTCAGCCTGTGGTTGAAGCGGAAATGGTTCGCCGGAGAGGAAGAGGTCAGTAGCCGCCCGCCGAGCCGAGCGATCTGAGCATATCAGCCATTCGCGGGTGGAGTTCCGCGTACCTCTCGTGCTGTCGCCGGTAATGCTCGTGTCGCGCGGCGTCCGGGGCGAACACGCGGGTCCGCCGCACGAACCGCTCCGCCGCTTCCTCCGGGCCGGCGTAGACGCCGGTGGCAATGCCCGCCAACATCGCGGCCCCCGCGACGCCGCACTCCGTATCCGCCAGCCGCACGAACGGCAGGCCGAGCACGTCGGCCTGGATTTGCAGCCACGCATCGCTCTTGGCTCCGCCGCCTGTAGCAACCAGCTCGCGGGTGTCGATGCCCATGCCCGCCAGCACGCGCAGGCTGCCGACGAAGTAGAACGCAGCCGCCTCCATGATCGCCCGGAGTATCTCGCCCCGGCGGGTCGAGGTGCGCAAGCCTACGATCATCCCCGCGGCGTCCTGCACGAACGTCGGGGCGCCCGTCGGCTCGAAGTACGGCAGCACGAGCAATCGCGATGGCTCAGCCGGCATCTCAGCCGCCAGGGCGTCGTAGATGTCGCTGTGGCCAGCGAGCGTCTGGTCGGCCGCGGCGAACGTGTCGCGGAACCAGCGGACCAGCGAACCGGCCTGGTTGTACAGGAACGAAACGTACCGCCCCGCAATGATGTGGTGCTCGACGTTCAGCCGGGCCCGCAGCATGTCGGCTGGAGGCGGGATGCTGCCGAAGACCGGCGTGATGCACTCGAAGGTGCCGATGCCGCAGACCGCCCGCCCGGGCTGGAACACGCCGGCGCCCAGGGCGTTGCAGCTCTGGTCGTGACCGCCCACGACGATCTTCGCGCCTGCCGACAGGCCCAGCCGGCGAGCCATGGCCGCGCTCACCTGCCCGGCCACGGCACCGCTGGGGGCGACGCTGGGCAGTTTGTCGGCGCTCAAACCGGCGAGGTTCAGCAGCGGCTCGGACCAGCGCTCCGTCCGGATGTCCAGCAGCAGCGTGCGATTCGCCAGCGAGAAGCTGGTCATCGCCTCCGCCCCGAGCAGGAAGCCGACCAGGTCGCCCCACAGGAGGAACTTCCAAGTCTGGCGGAACAACCCCGGCTGATGGTCTCTCAGCCAGAGCAGTTTCGGCAGCGAGTAGTTCGGCCCGAGGATGTTCGGGTTAATCCGGTAGAACGCTTCTTCACCGAGTTGCCGGCGGACGAGGTCCACATACTCCCCGCCGCGGGCGTCGCTGCACAGGATGCTCCGGCCGAGCACCTCGCGGCCAGCCGACACCGGCGTCACCGCCTCGCCGAGGCTGCTGACGCTCAGCGCGGTAACGGGATCGCGCCCGGTCGCCGCCGCGACCTCGGCCACGGCGTCCCATATCTTTTCCAGGACGGCGGCGCTGTCCAGTTCCGCCAGGCCCGGCCCCGGGCAAAGGGGCGCATATTCGCGGTAGGCCAACGCCAGGCGGCGGCCATCCTGGGCGTACACCGCGGCCTTGCAGCCGCCGGTGCCGACATCGATTCCCAGCAGGCTCACAGTTCGGTCATCTCGTATTCGAGGTAGCGGACGAACGCCTCACGCAGCGCGGCGCCCACGTGGCCAGCCGTCACGCCCACGTGGTGGCGGTAGCCGGCGTATCCGATCGTCTGCAACTTGCTCTGCAAGCCGTCGATCTGGGCGACGCCGGCGCAGCCGAAGAAGTCGTCCGCGATCGGGTCCGCGGTGATCGCCCCCTGGCCAAGGTAGAGCGTCAGCTTGCCGTCCACCGTCTTGGCGCTGGCGAAGGTGATCGGCCCAGCCGCGATCCGCCCGACGTTGCAGCCGAACGCGCAGTTCGGCCCGAGGGCCTTGACGAACATGGGATGCTCGATGATCCGGCCCTTGCCGGCCATCAGCCCCGCCGGCACGGGGCCGCAATGGAACAGGATGCACTTGTCCGGCTCGTCGCCGTAATTATTGTTCCAGTCCAGGCAGGTGGCCGGCCGACGGGACGCCAGCGACAGGGCGTGCATCGCAATCGCATTGCCGACGTCCAGTTCGCAGGCAGCCGGGATGCCGCGATCGTTGATCTCGCTGAGCAGCACACAGGGTGAAACACCCAGGTCTTTTTCGAGCTCCAGCCAGCACCGCAGCGCCATCGCGTCCATCGCATACTCGTCGATCAGTTCGTCGAGCACGACGCCCAGCTTGACCAGCGTGTCGAAGGCCGACGCCGGCACACCCTCCCAGTTGGTGTAGCCGCGAAGCCGCCTGGCCTTGGCCCGATAGGCGGGGCCGGACGGTTTCATCCTGCGAACGCGGAGCATCACCTCGGACAGGTCGATCGTCTCGGTGGTGATGCCGTGCTTTTCGAGGGCGAGTTCGTCGAACCGGACGGTCTTGAAGGCCGTGGTGCGGGCGCCGACGGCCCCGACGATCATACGCTTCATGCCGCCGACGACGCGGCAGACGGCGGCGAACTGGCGGACCTGCGCGGCGAACGCATCGGACGACGGATGCACCGTGTGCGGCGGCATCGCGGTGAACGGCAGGCCATACTGGCAGAACACGTCCATGACCGAGAACTTGCCGCAGAAGGCGTCGCGCCGGGTGGCAAAGCCCATCTTGTCCAGTTCGTCGGGATAGGCCTGGATCAGGATAGGCGTGCCGCAATCGCGCAGCGCGGCGATGGCCCCGGTCTCGTCGCCGAAGTTCGGCAGGCAGAGGATGACGCCGTCGTATTTCCCGCGGTTGGCCCGCAGGAACTCGGCGTATTGCAGCCCCTCCCGCGTGCCCTCGACGGCCCCGTGCGGCGTCGCGGTGGAGGCCATCATCAGGGCGCCGTATCCAAGGCCGGTGACGGTCTTCTTCATCTGGGCCCGGGCGCCGGCGATCAGCGTCTCCGGAAAGAAGCCGCGATTCCCGAAATACAGTGCGAACGTCGTCTTTCTGGTGGACATGGGTTCCTCCTATATGCCACAAGTCTACGTCCTGCGCGGCGGACCGCAAGCCTGAACGCACGTCGCGGAGACTGGGGACGGCGTGGCGGCGCCAGTTGTCCGTCCCTCCCGGCGTGCCTACTATTCGACGAGGGGAGTATTTCGGGGAGAAGATCATGAACTGCATCGTCGCCCTGGGAAATCTGCTGCCGCAATCGCTTCAGTTCCTCCATGTCGGGTGGTTCGTCATCCACCTGATCGCGATTCCGGTGGTGTTCGCCATCGGTTTCGCGGTCGGCAAGCGCAAACGCGGCTGATCGTATCGGCGCCGCAACCCGCCTCGCCTGTGATGCACCGGCCCTCTGTGATGCACCGGCCCTCTTGCACCGCGCGCGATCCACGGATATGTTGCCCCGGTGGAATCATCAGCCGGCCGCGGGGGCGACGGGGTGTCCCCGAACGCTTCCTGTTCTCAAAGCAGTAATCGACGCGGACGGAGCATTCGGGAGCCACGCGCATGACCTCTGTACAGACGCTGAACGGCACATGGAAACTGGCGACGGACCCGGCGAACGAGGGGCGTAGCGAACGCTGGTTCAAAAGCATCCGCCCCGACGCGCAGGACGCCCCGGTGCCGGGGATCATTCAGCAGGCCTACCCCGGTTATCACGGCGTGGCCTGGTATTGGCATTCGTTCCGCTGCAACATCGGCCAAATCCCCGGCGAACGGGTGCGCATCCGGTTCGGGGCGGTCGACTACCTGGCCGAGGTCTGGCTGAACGGCAAGTTCGCCGGCTCGTTCGAGGGGGGCGAGACGCCCTTCGAGTTCGATGTCACCAACGCGCTCAAGTGCGACGCCGAGAACCTGCTGGCCGTGCGAGTGCT
>JAQTVL010000307.1 GCA_028706835.1 Phycisphaerae bacterium
CCCCAGAACAGCAACTGGTGCCGGTCGATGTCGTACGCCGTCGTCCCCCACCGGTTCCTCGCCCCCGGCGCATACCGGGCGAACTTCAACGCCGTCCACTGGTTCGCCGGCAGTTCCTCGTAGAACTTCTTCGTCCTGGCCGCGTCCGGGTTGGCCGCCTTCTCCCACGCCGCCGGGTCGATCCGGTTGAACCGGTAATCGCCCGCCGCCCCGGTCTGCCCGTCCGGAGCGGAGGTCGGCTTGCCCGGGTCCACCTTGCACGCCCACACGTTCGCCCCGTTGATGCACACCAGCACGTCGTCCTCGTTCACCGCCCCGGTCTGCGGGCCGCGGGCGTCAACCCGCGGGCAGTTCTGGCTGAACTGCTGCCGCCCCCAGTCCTCCGACGCCAGCGGGATGTGCAGCAGCATCTTCCATTCGTTCGCCTCCACGTCATATGCCCACATCTGCTGCGCCAGCCAGTCCCGGCTGTACCCGCCCGCCAGCACCACCTTCTTCGCCTTCGGCAGCCACGCCAGTATGTGCCCCGCCCGCGGCAACGGGCATTCCTTCGGGAACCGCTGCTCCCACGTCCGGGTCGCGCAGTCGTAAACCCACGTGTCCGAAAGCACCCGGTCGAGCTGGTCGCCCCCGAACAGCACCATCTTCTTGCGCACCGGGTCGTAGGCCACCTGCGAGCGCGCCCGGCCGGGCGGCTCCACAGCCAGCGCGTCGATCGCCTGCTCGATCAGCACGCGGGCCGCCCGCACCTCGCCGACCGCCTCGGGCGTGATCGTCGAGCTCAGCTTGTCCGCAACGGCGCCGAGCGCCAGAACGGCGGCGTCCAAACGCCCAACCGCCGCCTCGCGACTGTTCTTCTCCGCGCCGTTGAGGTCCGCCGACTTGACTTGCGCCAGCAGTCGCTTCGCCTCTTCGCGGAGTGTGATCGCCTTCGCCTTCAGGTCCGCCTTCGCCTCCTCCTTCGTCTCGCTCACCGCGAAGCGGTTGGCCGCCGCCCCCAGCAGCGCCTTGGCCTGCCAGCACAGCTTCTTCGCCTCGTCGCCCAGCGCCTTCGCCTTGTCGGACCCGAACTCCAGCATTCGCCATTTGTTCTTCTCGATGCTGTAGACCCACGTGCCGACCACCGCGCTGCCGCCGTCGCCGCCGGCATGGAAGATTTCCTTGTTCACCGGGTCGTAGGCCATCGAGCCCCAGATGTTGCAGCTCGTCCGGGGCGTGGCGTTCGTGTCCTCCCAGGTGCGATTGACCGGGTCGTAGCAGAGCGTCCGGTCGTGGACGTAGAGGTAAACCCGGCCGTTGTCGGGGACGTAGCACCACTCGTAGTTGGTGCGGGTCACCAGCCACTGCCCGCCCGCACCCACGCGGAGGAACTCGCCGTCCTTGTAGAACAGCCCGCCGCCGTTGTGCCCAGCCATCGCCCGTTCCTTCGAATACTCCGGGCCGACCGGCCCGGACTCAGGCCGGGAACTGGCCCGCCCGGGCGGATAGGCGTTCACCCACTTGGTCGCCGCCAGGTCGAACTCTTCCGTGTCGTAGTGCCGCGGCCCCTCGCCGCCGTACGACTGCATCCCAGCCGCCGCGACGAACCGCTTGATGTTCGGCGCATAGACGAACAGCGCCGAATCCCGCCCCCCGGTCTTCGCCGCCACGATCTTCGCCCACGTATTGACCGGCGCGTCCGCCAGCGACGCGACCGCATCGGCAGGCTTCACCGGAGCCTGCTGCCCATTCGCCACCCTGACGAAACAAAACGCCGCCGCCAGAACGACCGTTGCCCGAAGTTTCATTGCATCTCCTTGTCACTCAAACCGAGTTATTCAAGTGGCCTTTTTCCCAGTGCCTCTTCGCCGTTTGTGGAGTGCGGTGTCGAGTCCGCCGTTCGCGAGCGCAGCGAGTCGAACGGCGGGCGAGGCACCGCTTTGCTTTGGCGCGAGAACGCCGCTGGTGCGCGGGGAAAAGCGGTGCCTCGACCGCCTGCGGCGGCCTCGACACCGCACTCCACAAAAAGATATTCGCCTGCCCTGAGCGAGGTCGAAGGGCTCTTGCTGTCGAGTGCGCCATCTCCATGCCCATCCTACCGGCCCTGGCTTCCCGCGTCACGCGTCGTCCGCCTGCCTGGGCGGTTACGACATGGACGGCCTGCTGGATGTCCTTACGGTCGGCACGGAGGGCTGCCGCCTGTGGAACAATCGGGGCGGCCCGGCCGGGCTGGAGTTCGTCGAGGCGTTCGGCCACGCCGGCGAAATGTCACCACCGCCGGCCCCGGCGGGGTCGCCTGCGGCACGTGCGACATGAATAACGACGGCCGGCAGGATGCGATCATCTTCTATGACGAGGGCATCCCGTTGATGTTCTTCAACCGCGGATTTCGCAGTTTCGGCAAGGCTTTGTCGCTGACCGAGGCCGGCAAACTGCTGCTGACCTGGCAGCCGCCCGGCGCCAGGGATCCCGCGAAAAGAGACATTGCGCTGATCGACACGCCTGCCCGGCTGGTCCTGGAAGCCGGCAAGCAAGCGTCCCGCGGATGTTATTGCCTGGCCCCGGCCACCTCGGCGCACAACGCGAAGAGTTTGTCGTCGCGGTCCTGCCAGTCGGAGGACTCAAACACGAGCCAGTTGTCGCCATTGACATGCCTCGATTGGAGATACTGCCGGGCCCGTTCGTCGAGCACGTTTGCGATCTTCGCTGCCAGTTCGCCGCTGACTTTCTTATCTTCCACGGCGCGTTGCAGGAAGATGATCGCCTCGCACGCCTGCACGCCCTCCCGGAACATCTCCATCCGCCCGTTGAACGCGGCGCCGTCCGGCCCCGGGCTGAAGCACGTTCGGATGCTGTCGGTCATGGCGATGCCCTGGAAGCCGTAGTTTACCGAGACATAGCGGTTGTCCTTGAACGGGATCGGCCAGAAATCGCCGCCCAGGTATCCGACGCCCCGCAGGTTCCCCTGGATCGCCGCTTCGGTGACCAGTCGGTAGGCAGTCAGGGGCGATGCGTCGCCGATGGCGTTGATGAACGCCACGCCGAACCGGGGGAACCCCAGATCGATACGCGAGGCGCCAAGCTTCCATGCACGCGGATACTGGCCGCCACCGTCCGGGTTGTAGAGCGTCCCGGCGCCCCAGACGTACTCTACGCACCGCACGGGCATCGTCACGCCCTTGACGGCCGTGCCGTACTCGCGCGGATTCGTGTGGGCCGTGTGCATCCACTTGCCGTCCGGCCAGATGCGCCTGAGAACATCGAGGATCTCCGGCTCGGGCGATTTGTTGTAGTGAATCCAACTGAACGCGGCCACGTCGAACCAGCCGCGCCTTTCCAGCCGCTTGCGAAGTTCCGTGAGCATTGGCTTCCAGAAGGCCTCATTCTCCGGCGTGGCGTAGGGCGGCTGGGCCAACAGCTCCAGCTTGCCCGTCGCCGGGTCCACCACGGTGACGCTGAGGGTGGGCGCAACCTTCGGATCAACCGGGCGCTGCCAGGCCTCCAGCCTCACAAGTCCGGGCTTGCCGGAGGTCTTCTCGTAGAGGTCCATGTACTTCTCGGCGACGGTGAAGTCGTAGTCATAGCCGCCGCCGGCTTTCTTGACCCACCGCACCATGGACTCGGTATTGCCCAGCGTCTTGCTGTCGACCGCCAGGTGGAGAATGCACATCTTGTTCCCCACCTCGCTGAAGGCCTTCATCGATTGACTGATGAGTTGCCAGTGCTTCTCGCTCCACAGCGGCACGTTGTAGTATCGCGCCACGGAATCCGGCGATTGGTAGATGTCGTTGTGGACCACGAACTCCTTCGGGTCCGGCAGCTTCCAGCCGTTCACCTTCAGACGCACCGGCACGGTGAACCTGGCCGGCGGGGTCCCGTCGGCCTCGATCGTCAGCGTGCCCTCGTACTCGCCGGCCAAGGCGTCGGCTGGCACCCGTACCGTCACCCAGACCGGCGCCACCGCCACCCGCCACCTCCCGCTCACGGCGTGTCCTTCAGGGTTCAGTGGACAGAACTCGAGCGCCGGGATCTCCGCGGGGAATGTGGTGAGCAATCGGTCGAAATGATAGCAGGCCCAACTGGCCCAATGCGTGGCCCAGCTTACCTTCGAGACGGCCTGCTCAGCCAGCCGCGTCTGCACCGCGGCGGCCGGGATTCGACCCTTCCCGCCGGCCTGGCTCAACTCGGACACGGTGGCCTTCAGGTTCTTGATGGCTGCTGTCGAGCTTAGAACCACCTTGCCCGAAAACACCCCGTTGCGGGCGCCGATCATGCGGATGGGATGCACCCGCTCGCTCGGATGTGCGCGCTGGTAAGCGTAGAGCGTCTCGATCGGCTGGCTGTTGCCGATCTCGATCCCGGCTGAGGGCGCCACGGCGGCCCCTTCCGTCGCGGCGAACCCGACCATCGGGCCGAAGCCCTTGCCGGCCGTCAGACGGGCGTCCAGCAACAGGGCGTGCGGCCAGACGGAGGCCCACCCGACAACCCGCTCGTTCGCCGGGGCCGAGCGGACCTCGATGGCGATCACGTTGACGCCCTTGCGGAGCATGGATCCCGGAATGGCCACGCCGTCCGGAAAGCCCTTGGCGGGAAGTTCCCGTTGCCGCCCCGCGATGCGTTCAGCCAGGAACTTCGGATCCGGATTCATGTTGAACGGGCGAGGCTTGCCGTCCGGCGATAGATACGCTTCGTCGGGGTACGAGGTGGCCATGGCGTCCGAGGCGAGTTTGCCGGCGGGCAGGTGTCCGCGCTGCAATTCCGCGCCGTTCACGTACGCGACGGCGCCGCCGAAGTAACGCACGGACAACCTGAGGTCCGCGACCTGCGCGGGATCGGCGACGGTGAACGTCCCGCGCAGACATACAAGGTTGCCCGCCAGCGGATCGTGGTAGGCCACCGGCGCGCTGACCCGGGGCCACACGCTGTCGTCAAAGTCCAGCGTGGCCCAGTTCGACGCCGGCCGAGACGACTCCCGGATCGGCAGGGGCTTGCGGTCCTCTTCATTCTGGCCCTTGCGCTTGGGCTCGAGCATCGGTTTGAGCTTGCCGTCGGCCGAGATCAGGGTCGGCGTCTTCCAGCCCTCGAACGCGCGGAACGAGCCTCGCCCCAGGTCGAGGACGAGGGCGTCCTTCGGCGGCTCGGCGGGCGGGGCCGATTTGGCGGTCGGCGTCAATGTCGCAAGCGATAGAACCATCACCGCAGCTGTGACCTTCATCGTGTTGCTCCGTCAAGAAGGTGGTGAACCCCCTGCACGCATGGCGGTTCGAGGCGTCTAGTCGCCTTTCCAGCCGAAGTTGCCCAGTTCGGGGAACTCCGCCCGGACATGGCCGGCCTCGTGAGAACTCGATTTCCGGCGATTCTACAGTATCTGCGTCCGTTGCCAAGGACCAACGCCCGTCGTAGGATTGCGCAGCCGACGCGATTGTCGAGGTGAAGCGACCGGCGGTGGAGGCGCGCACGGTTGTCGTTTGAGGTTTCCCGGCGTTGTCCCCCGTTCTACAATACCCCTATGAGCCACGACTCCGCCCAACTCGACGCGACCGACCGCCTGCTGCTCAACCGCCTCCAGTCGGGCTTGCCGCTGGCGGCCAATCCCTTCGACGATCTCGCCGGGGAAACCGGCGTCTCCGTGCCGGAACTGCTCAGCCGGATCGATCGGCTCAAGCGGGACGGTGTAATCCGGCAGATCTGCGCGATCTTCGACACGCCGTCGCTCGGCTACCGCAGTTCGCTGGTGGCTGGCCGGGTTGCCCCCGATCGCGTCTCGGACGCCGCAGCCATTGTCAGCCGGCACCCCGGCGTCACGCACAATTATCGCCGCAATCACGACTACAACCTGTGGTTCACGCTGGCCGTGCCCCCG
>JAQTVL010000308.1 GCA_028706835.1 Phycisphaerae bacterium
GGACGCGCGGGCGAAGGTCCTCGGCCGACGAGACGACGACGGCTTTGCCGCGGACGGCGAAATCGACGGCGTGCTCGCGGCCGACGGCGGCGATGAGCAGGTGGCGCAGGGCGGACCGGGCGGTGACGTCCTTGAGGGTGAGCGAGACGGCGGTGGCGCGGCCTACGCCGGCGTTGTTCATGGCGGTCCAGTTCGGCTGAATGCTGACCTTGGCGAGTTCGGCGAGGGTCTTCAGGGCGTCGACGAGGGGGGTGGCGTCGAACTTGACCTCGGGCAGCTTTTTGTCCATGGCGGCGGCGACGGCGGGGTCGGGCGGGACGATCGGCGCTTCGAGGTCGAGGTCGGCCAGCGACGAGATGGTGATGACGCCCTCGCGGAGGACGAAGCCGAGGACGCACTGTAGGCCCGCGGCGGCGTCGAGCAACTCGCGGAGGGCGGCGGCGACGGTGGCGTCCTTGACGGCGACGGTGACCTCGGTGGCGCGGGTGACGTTCTCGCCCTGGACGGCGGCCCAGTTGACGACGATGTTCAGTTTGCACTGGTCGCGGAGGGACTCGACGGCCTTGTCGAAGGGCATCTTGTCGCACTGCCACGCGGGCACGGCGGCGGCGAGCTCGGGCTGGGAGGCGGGTGGCTCGGCGGCGGCTATGGCGGCGAACGCGAACATGGCGGCGAGGGCGGTGGCGAAGCGCGGGGTCGGCATGACGAATCCTTTCGTGGGAAGAGGCGCGGAACCGGCGAGGGCGCGCGGCGGCGCGGGACGCCGGAGGCTATTGTATGCTGGCGCCGCCCTGGGGCTGGGAGTGCGGGGACAGTTTCTGGATGAGGTCGCGGGCGGAGCTTTCGGGGTTGAGCTTGACCGCGAACTCGGCGGCTTTGCGGGCTAACTGGGCCTTGCCCTGGCCGTCGTAAATGTAGGCCAAACGGGCCCAATAGCTCGACTCGTCGGGCTTGAGCTGGATGGCGATCTTCATCTCGTCGACGGCCTTGTCAAACTGCTTGGAAGACAGGTAAGCCTTGGCCAGCCGCTCGTGGGTCGCGGCGTTGAAGGGGTCGAAGTGGATGGCCTCGTCCAGCCAGATCAGGGCCTGGTCTGGCTTGTCCAATTGGGTGTAAAGCTCGGCCAACTTGAGGGCATAGACGGGGTCGGACTGCTGACGCTTGGCAAGCTCGGCCAATTCGGGGATGGCGTTTTCGGACGCCTTCATGTCCAGGTAAATGCCCGCCAAACCGGTGTAGCTTATCGGGTCGTGCGGGTTGGCCAGTTTGAGTCGCTTGAACCAGAAGATGGCCAAGTCGCGTTGGTCTTCCTGCAAGGCATGTTTGGCAAGCAACCGGGGCGCTATGGCCACCTTATCGTCGATTTCGGCCAGTTTCAGCAGCATCTCCTTCGCTTCCGGCCATTTGTCCTTTTCCAGCATCGCCCCCAGCATTTCCAGCGCTTTCGAGTTCTGCGGGTCCCGTTTCAGAACGTCCCGCGCGGTCTGCTCCGCCTCTTTCGGTTTTCGAGCGTAATACTGCGCGATCGCCAGATTCACCTTCGCTTTCACGTCATCCGGCTGCGTCTTGGCCGCCTTCTCCGCCTCCGGCAGCGGCACGATCCGGTCCGCCGGCATTCGCCACTCGTTTACCACCTGCTCCCGGGCCCACACGCGAAACGCCTTGTCGAAGTCGCTTTCCGTCGTGTTTAGCACCTCTTTGAACGCTTCCGGCTGCGTTCGGTAGTTCCGATACGCCTTCAGCAGTTCGTTGATCTTCGGATACCCGTACTGCTCCACGATGAACGCCGTCATCCACTCGCTCTGCGCATACGCCATCTCGCGGTCCGTCGGCCGCCGAGGCCGGATGAACCCCCAGTCCAGTTCGCTCACCTTGAACAACTGGTCCTGCCGCAGCGCGTTGGACAGCATCTGGATCCACTTCCACTGCGGCGGGTTGTGCTCCTGCGTCACCGCCAGCCCCTCCGTGAACCAGTGCGGAATTCGGTTCTCCGTCGCCGCCAGCGTCACCACGTGCGTGAACTCATGCCGCAGCACCCGCGACCAGTTGAACCCCATCGGCTCCCCGGTCTGCGGGTTCTTCCTGCTCACCATGTCCCGCGGCGAGTACATCGCGATCACCCACCCCGTGCACGCCCCCACCGTCGGAATCCACGGCCGCCCCGTCGTCCGCACCGAGAACTGATCGTGCTGCGGGAACACCTCCACCGTCGTCTTCTTCGGCAGTTGGATGTCGTAATCCCGCGACAGCTCCGCGTAGATGCTCTCCAGATAATCGCGGAAATACGGCCCCAGGATCCCGTCCGTCGTCCGGTTGAACTTCACGATGAAGTGCTCGCTCACGATCGAGTCGAACGCCAAAAGCTGGTCCAGCAGGTCCAGCGTGTTCTTGCTGCGGGCGTTGTACCGGTCGATCGCGAACGCCCGGTCCAGGATCTTGCTCGCCTTGTCCTCCTGTCCCGTTTGCATGTACATCATGCCCAGGCTGGTCATCGGGTTCGGGTCCCACGGCGCCTGCTCGATCGCCTTGAGGAAGCACACCTCCGCGTCATCGAACTGCCTCGCCGCCGACTGCCAGTCCGCCACCGTCGAGAAAAACTCCGCCGGCTTCGGGTTCACCGCCTCCGCCCGCTTGGTCAGCTCCACGATCGTGTTCTTGTCCCCCACCCGCAGCTTCGCCGCCGCCAGCGTCCCCATCAGCCCCAGGTGGTTCGGGTTGATCGCCAGCCCAGCCTGCGCCTTCTCCGCCGCCGCCTTCCAGTTGCGCTCCATCATCCGCAGCGCCGCCTCGAGTTCGATCACCGCCGGGTCTTTCGCGTTCACCTTCTTGCAGGCGTCGATCTGCTTCTCCACGTCCTCAAAGCGATACATCTCCAGCAGCGCCCGCCCCAGCCCCAGGTTCGCCTCGTACCCCTTCGGGTTGATCTTCAACGCCGCCTGGTAGTCCGCCCCCGCCTGCTGCGTCTTGTAGGCCGCCAGCGAAAGGTCCCCCGCCGCCACCCTGGCCGGCCAGTACTGCCGGTCGATCTTCTCGTACGCATCCTGGTAGAGGTCCTGCAATATCCGCGTGCCGTAGCTCACCGGCTTGCTGATCAGCCGGCTGTACCGGTTCAGCACCAGCCCCGCGTAGGTCCGCTCCGCCGCGTCCTCCGGCGGCTTCTTGCTGGTCATCTCGTCCGCCGGCTTGTAGACGTCCTTCGCCTCGTCGATCCTGCCCGTCGCCTCGAGCAATTGCCCCGTGATGAACCGGGCCCGCAGGCTGTTCTGGTCGTCGTTCAGCGCCGCCTGCGACAGCTTCAGCGCCTCCTCGTACTTGCCCAGCGTCGCCAGCAGTTCCGCCTTCTCGCACCGCCAGGCCACGCTCTTCTCGCCCGCAGCCGCCACCGCGTCGAGCGTCTTAGCCGCCTCGTCATACCGCCCCGTCCGCCGATACAACTCCGCCAGCCCGACCGAGCCGGACAGTTTTGTCGCGTCGGTCTTGAGCACCTCCTGGAGGTCCTTCTCAGCCAGGTCGTACTTGCCCAGCTTCAGACGCGCGAACGCGCGATCGGGCATGGGAATGTTGGCCGTCGTGTCGGGCGCCGTGGTCGGCTGGGTCGTCGGCCGCTGCGTCCACGCCGGCATGGGCGACATGCCGGAGTCCGGCTGGGTGGCCGTCGGGTCCCCAGCCAGTTTCTCCATCGGCGAGTTCGGCTTGTCCGGCTGGGTAGCCGGCCCAGCCACGGAAACGTCTCGCGTGACCATCTGGGCGACGCCGGCATTCCCGGCCGCCAACCCGACGAGCATCATCAGTCCGACTGCGACCCGTGGCGACTTGAGCATGGATCGGTTCCTTACGTTTTCACCCCCGGCGTCAGGCCGGGCCTGTGTACAAAGATACCGTGCCGATTCCCACAAGTGAAGCCGGCAAGAGCCAAACGCACCCCCGCCCCCCCGATTGCCGGGAAACGAAAACACGCCGCACGGCCGACGGGTGCGGCAAGACTTGGTGGCAGCGTCCCAAGTCCGTCCTTTTGTGGAGTGCGGGAGCGTAGCTCCCGCTTTCGGTCGGCGCCGAGGCGTGACTGCTCCGCAAAGCGGTCCCGGCCAGCCGGGACCGCACTCCACGAAAAGACGGATTGGCAACCATCCCACCAACCCTTGTCACACCCCCACCACGTTGTCGTCCCACTCGGCATTCGGCACTATTCTCTTGTCTGCCTCCCCCATGTTTCCCATGTTCCGGCGGGGAAAGTTGCCTGTCTTGACATTCGACAACTTTCCAGCCCCGATATTTGCTTCTCCCGAAATCGCGGTTATCTGTAGTGATATTCCGCCTGCCGACCCAGCAGGCGAGGGGGCATGTCAGAACGTTCTTTGGCTGGTTGCACGTCGCTGTTTGTCCGTCCTTGCGAGGGGTCGTTGCCACGGGGCTTGGAGCCCCGCCGGACGCGTTGTCACGTCGGCCTGTGCCACATCCTCGAGAGGGACGCGCTATGAGACTGTTCAATTTGTACCTGCCCGAACTGGACGTGACCACCATTCGCGGCTGGATGGAGGCCGCCGACCGGGTGGCCCGCCGGCTGACGCCCGCGGACTCCTACGTCGGCCGGTCGGAGATGTGCTGCCCGATCTGCGGCACGAAGCTGCGCGTGCCAGCCGGCGCCGCAGGCCGGACAGGCCGGTGCCGGGGCTGCCTGTCCCTGTTCCCGATCCCGACGGAACCCGCCAGCGCCCTGGCACTGTGAGGGGTGGCGTTCGAAGGTCCGCGTGTTCTGCTGCCTGGTGTTCTGTCGCAGATGAATGGATGGATCGGGTGCCATGCCTGCGACGGCTGTTTTGTCGCAGGCATGTTGCCCGGGACGAGCATGGGGCGCAGACATGCCTGTGCCAGCCGACGATACTGCTGTCGCCTGCCACAGGCATGGCACCCATCAAATTACTTGCGACAGAACACAACCTTCCCGCGCATGAAAGACGCCCGGCGATTCCTCGCCGGGCGTCGTAGTTTACTTCGGCAAAGCGACCGCGTTCAGTTCTCCGAGAACCCCATCCGTTTCTTGGCCGCGCGGAACAGCGGATCGTTCAGATAGCGCCGCTGGCAGCGGCGGCACAGGTCGAAACGGAACCCGCGGAATTCCGCCTCGTCAGCCGGCTCCTCGTCATCGTCATCGGCGTGCGATAGCGACGACGTGATCTCCTCCAGCGACCCGTCGACATCGTCGAGGTCGTCCGCCTGGCCGGTCGCTTCGCGCTCGTCAGCCGCGGCGTAGACATCGATCTTTACGACGAATCGGTGCTCCGATCCTTCCAGTGGCGCTCCGCACAGATCGCAGGAATAGTGAATCATTGCCTGGTGCCTTTTTCCTATCGTGCCTGAGATCCGCTGATGTGCTTATCACCTCAGCCTTGGGCTCCGCGGGCCTGACTTGCCGCCGATGGGGGCTGCACATCCCGCGACGACTTACGCTTCCCCCAGTCGCCGCGACATCTCGTTTCGGCTGGCCCGTCCGGGGCCGGGGCTGAACCACTCACCTCGTCCAATCTAACACGCACTGCGATTTCTCGTCAAATTTTTTGCATGTTTCGCGTTACGGACGCATGGAACGCCCCCAATGACAAGGAGTTACCGCAGAATTCTTTTCCGGCGATTTTCCCCGGAGAATACTAAAGTTGACGCCTCCCTCAGAATAGGCGTGAGCGTTTAGGCGGCGACACGAGTGGGCCGGGGGCGGATCGTCGGCTGGGGAATCGGATGAATCCCGGGGCGCGGCTGGAAGAAGCTGACGGGGACGAACC
>JAQTVL010000309.1 GCA_028706835.1 Phycisphaerae bacterium
CACGAACTGCACCGCCGCGGTGAGCGGAAGCGAGCCGAGGAACGGCTGAACCCACAGCATCGCCAGCCATTGCCCCGCGAGTTCGTCGGCTGTGACTTGGCCCGGATCGGCCTGGCCGGTGCGCCGGATCATCCACGGCGAAAGCGCAACGCAGGCCGCCCCGGCGAGCACCACGCCGCCGACCGTCAGGAACTGTAGCAGCAGCGGGTGCGATGCGTGCATCGCCATCGCCGCCGCCAGCCAAAGCCCCGCCGCCAGCGCCGACGCCCACGTCCCCGGCGCAAACGGCAGCAGCCCGCTGCCGAATCCGGTGACGAGGCACAGTTTCACCCAGGCCGATTTCATGCGGAGCCATTATACGGTCCGATCCTGTGGTAGAGTATCTATCATCCGAGCCGCCAGCCAAGGAGTTCCTGATGCGCCCCATCTCCCGCGTCGCCCTGCTTCTGCCTGCGTTCTCGCTCGTCGCCGCATTCGCCTGCGCCTGCCGGGCCGCCGATCCGCCCGCGTCCGGCCCCGCTCGCAAAGGGCATCTCGACGCAACCTTCCTGGTCACTGCCGACCTGCACTTCGGAGCCCGCACCATCCTCACCACCACCCAGAAGGAAGACGCCTCCGTCACCTGCGAGGACGCCCAGAAGCTCATGATCGCCCAGATGAACGCCATCGAAGGCCAGCCTTACCCCAGGGAAGTCGGCGGCAAGGCCTCCAAGGCGCTCGGCCTGCTGATCGCCGGCGACCTCACCGACGACGGCGACCCCGACGAGTGGCAAAGTTTCGTCGCCCTCTACGGCCTGTCCGGCAAGGAGGGCCTGCTCAAGATGCCCGTCTTCGAGACCCTCGGCAATCACGACCGCCAGCCCGGCGCCGCCGTCAGCAAGGGCATCATCCAGCGTCACCAGGCCGAGCATTACTCCTGGGACGCCGGCGACCTGCACATCGTCTGCCTCGGCGAGCCCAACGACGACGACCTCGCCTTCCTGCTCAAGGACCTGCCCGCGGTAGGCCGGCAGAGGCCGGTGGTCATCTACTTCCACTACTCCGTCGTCGGCCCCTACAGCGACGACTACTGGTTCGGCAAAGCCGACCACCGCGACCGCTTCGCCGCCGCCTTGCGGGGCTACAACGTCGTGGCCCTGTTCCATGGCCATTTCCACGGCTCAGGCTGCTACAAGTGGCGGGGCTACGACGTCTACGACGTCGGCGCCGTCAAGCACGGGTCCAAGGATTTTATCGTCCTCCACGTCACCGACGACCGCCTCACCGTCGCCGCCTGGAACTACGAAGGCAAGCCGGGCTGGTGGTGGGCCCACAGCAAGCCGATCAACGACGCCGCCAGGCCCGGCGCCGCCGAGACCCTCAAGGTCTACCCCCACCCCGGCGCCCACGCCCGCCCCTGCATCCCGCACCCCCTGACCGACTCGACCCGCCTGCCGCGCTGACTTTCAGCTCCTCTCCCGCGCAGCGGGGGAGGTGGCCCTTTCAGGGCCGGTGGGGGCTTCCTCTTGGCTCCTCTCCCGCGCAGCGGGGGAGGTGCGGCTTTAGCCGCGGTGGGGGTCCGCGATTGTCGATGGCCACGCCTCCTCGTGGCCGCCTCCGTCCTTGCTCCCGCGAAAGCGGGGCCTTCGTCCCGCGCACTCCAAAGCGATACGCCCGCGAAGAGATCGCGGATCGACCGCCGCATCGTGGCATGGGCATCCTGCCCAGGTCGAAGGCCTTTGGATCTCCAACAAGGTCTTGGGGTTTTGGGACACGGGCGCGTGTCTGTGCCACTTCTGCAACGTACGCAAGTCTGCGGCATCATACCTTCAATTTCAATCGTTGGCGTGCGCACTGTCGCGTGCGATCTCGCGCTCGATCTCAGCAACGACCGCCTTGGGAAGTCTGCCGTGATCTGTTCGGGGGAAGTACTCCTTCGCGAACAGGGTCTTGTCAGGGTTGCTCAGATGCTGTCGGGTTGGCTCGACACCCACCCAGAAGCGATACGTAGGGCTGGTGTGAAAAACGGCCTTCTTGACGTTGTCGGGTACCTTGTCTGGCGGACGCTTAACCAGATAACCCGGATCCAAGAAGAAGGCAATGTCGATCTCCAAACCCTCCTGCCTGCACAACTCCGCAAGCCAGCGGGCCTGTTGTGCGCCGATGCTGTAGCCAACAAGATAGACGTGCTGGCCGTGGCGCTTGGCCTCGCGGATCAACGGCAGATGAACTTGATAATTGCCAGATGTCGCGGAATAAGTCAGGTTCGTATCCTTCGCGACCTGTTGAACCAGTCGTTCGGCCCGGTGCCCCGAAAAGGGCTGTAGCCCCTCGAGGCCGACCAGAAGGCTCGTTGTCTTGACCTTCTCCTTCAAGACCGCCATATCGCGGTCCTTGATGTGGGATGCGGTACAGCCGTGGGCACTTAGAAACCAGACCACGGCTGCGGCGGCACCCAGTCGGCGTTTCATACGTGGAGAACCCATTCCGTGATTCCCTCAAGACCGAAATCCTGCGGATACCTTACGAATCAACCTTTGCTCGTCAGTTTCGCCTTCGGGCTTGCCCCACGCTTTCAGGCCTTACCCCCGCGGCAGCCAGACCGTCATCTTCCCCGGTTTGCGGTTGTCCCACAGGAAATACGGGATCGCCTTGAACTTCACCGGCGTTGTCTTGAGCGATCGCGCATCGCGATACAGCGACCCGTCGTCGGCGTCCGGCGTCCGGCCTGTGCCTTCGATCACTACCGCGCCACCCAGCAGTTTGCGGTCGAACCGGGCCGTCAGCTTTGCGCTGTCGGGCAGAAGCATTGCGCGAACGTCGGCCCGGTTGTCGCACTGCTCCAGGCAATAGACGATCGGGCCGCGCTGGAGCGCGACCCGGCCGGCATTGTCGGCCACGGCCGGGTGGGCCGCGACGCGCTCGATCGGCATATCCAGTGATAGTTCCACCACGTCGCCGCCGGCCCAGGTTCGCCGGATTTGCGCGTAGCCCTTGGCGATCGGCGCTTTGAGCGGCTTGCCGTTCAGCGCCAACCGGTGCTTGCGGCACCAGGCCGGGATTCTCAGCATCAGGTCGAACTTGGCGGGCGCGTCGGCATCGATGACCAGTTCGACCCGGCCTGCCCACGGGTAATCGGTTTGCTGACGGATCGCGACTGCCCGGCCGGCGATGTTCAGCTTGGTCTCGCTGCCGATGTAAAGGTGGACGTAGGCGGCCTGGTCGCTCGTCGAGTAAATGTACTGCCCCATCGACGCGAGCAGCCGGGCGATGTTCGGCGGGCAGCACGCGCAGCCGAACCAGTCCTGGCGATGGTGCCCGCCGGCGGACGCCAGCGGGTTGACGTAGAAGAATTTCATCCCGTCCGCGCTCACGCCCGACAGCATGCCGTTGTACAGCGCCCGCTCCATCACGTCGGCATACTTCGCGTCGGCCTCCAACTGAACCATCCGGTGCGCGAAGAACGCCAGGGCGATGTTCGCGCACGTCTCAGCGTAGGCGGATTCGTTGGGCAATTCGTAAGGCCGGCCGAACGCCTCGCCATTATGAAGGGCGCCGACCGCGCCGGTGACATACATCTTCCGAGCGGCCGTGTCGTTCCACAGTCGCCGGCACGCAGCCAGCAGCGTCGCATCGCCGGTCTCCGCCGCCACGTCGGCCATCCCGCTGAGCAGATACATCGCCCGGACGGCGTGGCCGACGACTTCGGGCTGCTCGCGGACCGGCAGGTGGGCTTGCAGGTATTCATACTTGCCGCCGGTCCAATGCTTCGTGGGGTCTTCGCAGCGGACCTGGGCTTCCAGGTCGAAGTAGTGCGGCTGGCGGCCTCGCTCGTCGATGAAATACTTGGCGAGGTTCAGGTACCGGTTCTGCCCCGTGGCCCGGTAGAGCTTCACCAGCGCCAGTTCGATCTCCTCGTGCCCGCAGTAGCCGCGGATCTTGCCCGGCTCAGTTCCGAACACCGAGTCGATGTAGTCGGCGTAGCGGCACAGGGCGTCCAGCAGCGTGCGTTTGCCGGTCGCCTGGAAATGGGCGACGGCGCCCTCGATCAGGTGGCCCGCGCAATACAGTTCGTGGCAGTCGCGGAGATTGCTCCACCGCTTGCCCGGCTCGACCACGGTGTAATGGCAGTTCAGATACCCGTCGGGCCGGCCGGCCGAGGCGACCAGGTCGGCCACGTCGTTCAGCATCGCCTCCAGCGCCGGGTCGGGGCGGGTGGCGACGCTGTAAGCGGCGGCCTCGATCCACTTGGCCACATCGCTGTCCCAGAAGATGTGCGGCGGGTTGGGTTGGCCCGGCTTCCAGTCGAGCTTGAAAGCGTTGATCCGGCCGGTGGACTTGCACAACTCGTACTCGCGAGGCAGCGTGGTGGCGCGGTTGACCTCGATCTTCGGCGACCAGAACGCATCGTCGATTCGCACGTCGGTCCATTTCAGCGGGCTCAATCGGCGGGAGGAAGTGGTCATGGTTCGCCTGGGCCTCCACAGGGTCAGGGGATTCTCGCGGCCACTATACGTCAGGGCCCGGCGACCGGCAATCCTCGAACCCGCTGCCTCCGAAATCCATCTCTTTGTGGAGTGCGGTAGCGCAGCTACCGCTGTGGAACTTGCCCGGCGTGTGCCGTACACCAAAGCGGGAGCTGCGCTCCCGCACTCCACAAACGGCCAAGAATTCGTATCGCTGCCGAATCCTGTCACACCCCGGCGATGACGCCCGAAGGCGGATGTTCTACAATAACTGCATAAATCCCCATCGATCGTGCGTCTTGTCTATCGACGGCGAGTGATTGGCAAACGGAGAGGCCTCGTGCGGCGGGACTTGGAGCGCGTGTACCGGGAACATCGCCAGGGCCTGTTCACGCTGGCGCTGTCGATCACGCGCTGCGTGGCGTCAGCCGAGGATGCCGTCCACGCCGCGTTCGAGCGGCTGTGGCGGATGGACCGGGCGGCGCCGACGAATCCGGTGGCCTACGTCTACTCGGCGGTGCGCAACGCCGCGTTGGACCAGGTCCGCCGGGGGCAGGCCCGCGAGAAGGCGCAGGCGGAACTGGGCGCGGCGGCGTCGATCTATGACGGTGTCGCCGGCCCGGCGTCGGCGGAGGTCGTGGCGGCGGAGACGGCGACGGTCCTTCGCCGGGCGGTCGATGACCTGCCCGACGACCAGCGCGAGGCGGTGGTGCTCCGCATCTACGGCCAGTTGACGTTCGAGCAGATGGCCGAAACATTGGGCGAGCCGCTGGCGACGGTCGCGTCCCGGTATCGCCGGGCGCTGGAGGCCCTGCGGCAGCGAATGGAGGGACTGCAATGATCGATCCGATCGAAGACGCAGTGCGACAGCTCGCCCAGTCGCTCCGCCAGCCGACGCCGTCGCTCGATCGTCGCGTGCTCAGCCGAGGCGCCCGGCCGCGGCTGATCGCGGCCGCCATGGCGGGCATGGCGCTGGCGGCTGGGCTGGCGATCGTGGCGGGATGGTGGATGCACCATGCCGGGCAGATTCGCCCGTCCTCGCCCGCGCCGATCATGGCGACCGGGGCAGGCCTGCCGGCTGTGGATGCCCGCCATCCGGTTCGCACCGAACGCTCGTGGACGGGCGTGGTCTACGCGGGCTCGGTGGATCGTGCGGAGGGCCCGCCGTTGCGGGCCTACCGCGTGCGGACGCTTCGCAACGTGCAGTGGCAGGACCCCGCCAGCGGGACGACCGTCACCAGCACCGTGCCCCAGGAGCGGGTGGTGCTGCTGGCCGCCGACGTGCATTGAATATCTGGAACTCCAATCTTTAGA
>JAQTVL010000310.1 GCA_028706835.1 Phycisphaerae bacterium
CGGTGTTCCTGCCGGACTACCCGGACCCGTTCGCGCAGCTCAACCCGATCGCGCTGACCGGCGTGCGGAACGGAACGTTCGCCGGGCAGATCGTCATCAGCGACGACGACATCATCACCAACCTGAAGGCGACGGTGACGGACCTGGCGGGGCCGGGCACGATTCCCGCGTCCGCGGTCGCGATCCGCTACGCCATGCCGGACGGCCCGGGCCAGCCGCGCTTCTTCGACTCGCTCGAAGACAAGCCGATGGAGGAAGTGCCGTTCTACAAGGAGCACGGCGGGGCGATCCAGCCGATCTGGATCACCGTGACCGTGCCTGCGGACGCGAAGGGGGGCGACTACACCGGCACGGTCTCCATCACGTCCGACAACAACAAGGACAAGCCGATCGCCCTGCCGATAAAGCTGCGGGTGATCGACTGGAAGCTTCCGGCGGTGGCGGACTACGGCGCATCCTACGACATTATCCAGTCGCCGGAATCGGTGGCGATGGCCTACGACCTGGACCTCTGGTCCGACAAGCACATGAAGCAGTTGGACCGGACGTTCGCGCTGCTGGCGCCGCTGGGCGTCAAGACGCTGTACGTCACCGCGATCCGCCGGACGCACTTCGGCAACGAGCAGGCCCTGGTCCGGTGGGTGCGCGGCGAAGACGGCGAACTGTCGCCGGAATTCTCGCTGATGGAGAAATACATCGACGTCGCCGCCAAGCACCTGGGCAAGGTGCCCTGCCTCATCCTGTATTGCTGGGAGCCGCCGGAATCCCAGGGCCACGCCGGCGTCCGCGTCTGGGACAAGCCCGTGCTGATCACCAAGTTCGACCCGGCCACCGGCAAGCAGACCCCGGGCACGGGGCCGGCTTGGGGCACGCCCGAATCCAAGGTGTTCTGGAAGAAGCTGACCGACGGCATCAAGCCGGTGCTTGCCAAGCACGGGCTGGAAGACTCGTTGCTGTTCGGCCTGATCGGCGACTCCCGCCCGACCAAGCAGGCGATGGACGACATCACCAACGGCATGGACGGCAAGGATCGCTGGGCGATCCACTCGCACCTGTATTGCGACAACTGGCAGGGCCACCCGCTGGGCATGGTCAACGCCTTGTGGGGCATCGGCTGCTCGCCGGCGGACCCGTCGGCCGGGTATTCATTCGGCTGGTCGAACCCGCTTCGCCTGAACTACTACCCGCGCGAGATGAAGATTCAGAGCACGCTGGTCGAGCACCGCGTGAAGCTGGAGAACTGGATGGGCGCCCGGGCCAGCTACACGCCGTTCATCGCCAAGGGCATGGGCCCGCGCGGCCTGGGCCGGCTGGGCGGCGATTTCTGGACGGTCGTCAGGGACGACCGGGGCCGGCCCCGGTCCAGCCTGGCGGCCCGCTATCCGGAGGCCGCGTGGGGCCAGTTGGACCTGAACTACTGCGTGCCGTATCTGCTGGGCCGGGGCGAGAAGGGGGCCGTGCCCACTTCGCGGAGCGAGGCGTTCCGCGAGGCCATCCAGGAGGTCGAGGCACGCATCTACCTGGAGAAGGCCTGGCTGGACGACGAGGCCAAGACGCTGCTCGGCGAGGAGATGATGACGCGCATTCGCAAGGTGCTCGACGATCGCATTCGCGTCGCGCTGCACTCCGGCGGCGAAGGCGAGCCGTGGTATGTCAGCTCCGACTGGATGGCCCGGTCGGAACTGCTGTACACCCTGGCCGCGGAGGTGAGCAAGAAGCTCGGCCGCGACCCGAAGCCGAACCTGACGGTGGAGAAGCCGAAGAAGTAAAGAAGCTGTCAGCGGTCAGCTATCAGCGGTAAGCTGGTCGGGCTGACAGCTGAGAACTGAACGCTGAAACGTACCCTGGAGATCCATAAATGACCCGGACCTTCGCACTCGCAACGATCATCGCCCTGCTCTGCCCGGTCGCGGCGTCGGCCTTCGAGGTGAAACTGACGGTGGCCGAAACCGCCAAGGTCGCTCGCGAGCCGGCGGTGGTCACCTCCGGCGTGCCGTTCGCCAAGGGCGCCGTCAAGGACCTCGCCAAGCTGGCGGTCTCGATCGACGGCAAGGCCGTGCCGGCCCAGTTCCTCAAACTGGCTGCCTGGGACGACGGCTCGATCCGCTGGGCGCTGATGGACGTGCAGGTCAAGGCCGCCGCCGGGGCCAAAGTCGAGTTGACCGTCTCCGACGCCGGCGGCAACCCCGCCCCGGCTGCGCCGGTCAAGGTCGATGACGCCAAGGACACCGTCGCCGTCTCCACCGGCCCGCTCCAGTTCGTCGTGGACAAGGCCAAGCCGGGTTTGTTCCAGTCGTTCAAGGTGGACGGCAAGGACCTGCTGACGGCGGCTGGGCGGGGGCTCGTGCTCTACAAGGAAGGCGGCGGCGAGGTCATCGGCACGCCCACGGCGGTGACGATCGAGCAGGCTGGGCCCATGCGGGCCATCGTCTGCATTCGCGGCAAGTTCCCCGGCGTTCACAACGACCTGCTGACCTACACCGCCCGCATCACCGCCTACGCCGGCCAGAAGTTCGTCAAGACGCACCTGTGGCTGGAGAACAACGGCTCGATGGGCTACTTCAACGGCAACGAAGACAGCCCGGCCTCCAAGGCCATCGAGTGGTTCCCGTTCGACGGGCTAGCCGTCGAATACGGCCTGGGCTTGGGCAGCAGCCTGACCGCCGGGTGCGAGGACGCCACGTCCGCGGGGAGCCTGAAGGTGCTCCAGACGTGCCTGCCGCACAAGCCGGCCGACAAGAACTGGCGCGGCGGGCGGTTCGGCTACACGGACCTTGAGTATGTCATCACCGGCGGGGGCAAGGAGATCAAGAAGGGCGATCGCACCGACGGCGTCGTTTCGGTCAAGGGCGATGGCGGGTCCGTCACCGCCGCGGTCCGCAACTTCTGGGAGAACTACGAGAAGGCGATCGAACTGGACGGGACGAACCTGAAGGTCTGGCTCTGGCCGACCGAAGGCCAGTGGCCGCGGGTCATCACCAAGGCCCCGTTCGACAAGAGC
Source organism: Phycisphaerae bacterium (assembly GCA_028706835.1). GTDB lineage: Bacteria > Planctomycetota > Phycisphaerae > JAJVII01 > JAJVII01 > STB-87. The sequence continues at coordinate 3,002 of JAQTVL010000310.1, forward strand.
CTGGACAACATCTGCAAGGCCGGCCTGTACGACATGCCCGGCTCGGTCCACAAAGGCCACGAGTTCATGCTGGACCTGTCCGGTCGGGACCCGAAGGCTGTGGCCGCGGAGTTGTCCTCGCCGCTGTTCGCGTTCGCGACGGCGGAGCACTACGCCGGGACCGAGGCCTCCCCGGGCATGTTCGCGCCGCCGACGGTCCGCACCGCCGACAAGGACTGCAACGCCAAGCTCGACGCATGGGTGCGGATGACCCGCAGCGCCGGCGATCCGGAAAGCCCGGCCAGCGTCTTCAAGGCCCGCGAACAGTCGCCGTTCTCCGACGTCGGATATCTGCAAGACACCATGGTTTCGCACGGCTGGATGGACTTCGGCGACGTCGTCGTCCCCGGCCGGGGGCCCATCTCGCTCGGCAGCGACTGGGCGTGGATTTCCCTGCTCAGCGCGATGAGGCTTGGCGATCCGAACTACCTGCGGCTGGGGTCGGAGATGACCCGCCACTACATCGATATCGATCAACTGTGGTCGGATCGCGACCTGGCGGGGGCTCGCGGCTTCCAGCGCGGCGGGTACAACTGGTCCAACTTCCATTGCTATCGGCTGTCCAGGCCGCCCGGGGTGTCCGCCGGCTGCATCGTCGGGGTGGTGCAGTATTACCTGCTCACCGGGGAGCCGAAGGCGCTGGAGTGCGCCGAGCGCAGCAGCAAGGCCCTCCGGGCCGCGTGGAAGGCGGCGGCGGCCGAGAAGAAGCCGCTGGGCGGCATGTCCCTCATCGGCGCGACCCTGGACGCCTACTACGCGATGTACGACCTGACGGCTGACAAGACCTGGGTGGACGACACGCTGGGGATATACAAGGACTGCATCAGGCCGATGTGGAAGTCGATGGGGCCGTTCCTGCACGGCACGAACCAGATCCAGTTCCAGGACTACGTCAAGTCGGACCAGGCGTACTGCTTCAGCATCGCCTCGCTGTGCCAGCTTCACCGCATGACCGGCGACGAGGACGTGCTCGAGATGCTCGTTGACAGCACGCAGAAGACCTTCCCCGACACGTTCTTCCAGGCCCCGCTGTACCTGGCCGACGTCTTCGGCTATGTGGCGATGGTGAAGTCGGACAAGGAACTGCTGGCCAAGGGCGCCGAGTTGATGGCCTCAGGGTTCCCGGAATCGAAGTGCCCGCCGGTGTTCATGCCGGGCAACGGCACGTGGTGCCACGACGCCGCGATGATGCTCCGGGCCGGGCACGTGCTGCAATACGCCACGTGGAAGATGAACGCGAAGAAGTGAGAAGCAAGGCGCGAACGAACGATGCAGAGCCCAGGGACAGCGGTCCCTGGGCTTTTTTGTTGGGGGCGATCAGCGCTGCACTCCCTGCGCCCGATTCGTCCTCGGGAACTCCCCTTCCGGGTTGTTGCACATCTCGTGCAGGAGGGTCATGAACCTGCACAGGCTCGCGAAGGTGACGCCCGGCTGGATGCCGTGGTCGCCGTTGGGGAAGTATCGCCCGGCCTTCAGCAAGGCCGGGACCTTGGCCGCGAGTTCCGGCTCGATCATGTGCTCGTTGCCCTCGTTGATGATCTCTTTCTCCAGCCAGCCGACCAGCGTGAGCGCCGGGTGCTTCCGCCGAAGCGCGAACAGGTCGTTGCCGGCCTTGACCTCGCTCGGGTAGAGGCAGGTGACGCCGTACTTGGCGGCCACGTCGGCGTATTCCATGATGTTGCCGTCGCTGTCCACCGCGATCGCGGGGACCTCGGCCGCCCGGGCGCAGCCGCACACGGCCCGATAGTGCGGGGCGCAGAATTCGTCGAACAGTTTCGGCGACAGCAACATGCCGTGGTTGTAGCAGAGGTCCTCGCCCATGTAGGCGCATTCCGGCTTGAGCCGCTCGACCAGGGGAAGGGCGTAGCGGCGGACCCGCTCGGTGTGCCACCGGCACATGTCGTGAATCAGTTCCGGATCGTCGTAGAACATCACGCTGAGGCCTTCCGGGCCGAGCAGGCCGCGAAGGAAGCCATACGCGCCGCTCAGCCCGATGAACAGCGGCTTGGTCCGGCCGTCGAATCGCCGGCAGTTGGCTTCCATCTCGTCGGGGGGCATGATGGCGGCGGGCGTGGAGCGGTCGCGCCAGAACTCCCACGAGGCCCGATCCCGCACGGCGTAGCGGACGTACTCGGGCATGATGTAGATGTTGGCGTTGTCGATCACCTGGCGCTCGATGGCGCCGGACTCGTACTCGATGATCTCGTACCCGCCCTCGATCCGCGTGGTGGACCCGATGCCGCGGGCGCCGCGGGCCAGGCCAAAGTCGAGGTGCAGCGGGCCGGCTGTGCCCCAGTAGCGATACCAGCTTTCGATGTCCTCGCTCTTCCAGTCGACGCAGGCCCCACCCACCCAGTCCGGCATGCCGGTCTCCTGGAGCCGGCGATGGGTCCACTTCAGGGCGCCGCCGCTCATGCCCGGAGCGCCGGGGAACCCGAAGATCGGGACGTAGTCCGGCTGCTGCCCGCGACAGACCGCAACGAACCGCTCGCGTTCGTTCATCCTGTTTCTCCAAGTGGCCCAACAACCCGCAGCAGGATACAGGGATGGCGGAGGCCGGGAAAGGGGGCAGGCTCAATCCTGTTCAGCACGCGGTTTGCTGTGGGGAGGCGTGGCGGTGGAGTGAAGCGGCGGCGGCAACGGTCAGGGGCTCGGTGGACGGTCAGGGGCTCGGTGGACGGTCAGGGGCTCGGTGGTCGGAGG
>JAQTVL010000311.1 GCA_028706835.1 Phycisphaerae bacterium
CTTCTCGTCCTCAAGGAACAAAAACACTGACTCTGGGTCGGGGGATTGGTAGGTGAAGACGTCGAGCTTTGGATCAAAAGCCTTTACCGCCTCGACGATCCGGGTCATTATGCGAGGGTTCTCGTTGTGCAGCGAGAAGAACGTCCGGCTGAGATTGGACCCGTCCGACAAAAGGCCTGCCTCATCTCGTATGACTTTCGTGGACCGCATCGCACTGGGGATCAGGTTGAAGTAACTCCATGTTCTCAGGTAGTCCCTGAACAAATCCAAGGGGCCATGGCCGCGAACTCCGGAAGTCGCACATAGGGCGGTCTGCGTGCTTGCGAGTCCCTTAAGATCCCGGAGGGTAGTTGTTCCCGCCGTAATCTTGGCACGGTCGCCCTTATTAGAGAGGCTCCAGGAGTCGTGCGGGTTCTTTCCTCCCGTCATGGACAAGGTCTCGCTGACCACGGTCAGGGCCGGCGTCGATGGGCCGGGCTGGATGGTTGCCCGCAACTCCAAGTGATAGGTGAACTCGCAGACCGTGCCTTGGTCGTTGAGTTGGCAGTCAAGCTCAAAGCGCAAGACCGGCTCCGCGACGTAGACGTTCGCCAGATTCCACGTCTCCCCGACCGCCTCCTTTGCGGCAACGTCCAGTGGCTTGCCTGCGGTCAGAGCCAGGAATCTAAGCGCGGCGCATAGGTTGGTCTTCCCGGCATTGTTGGGCCCAATCAGCATGTTCATGCCTGCTGGCCGGAACTCGACGTTCACCAGGTTCCGAAAGTTGCTGATCCAGAATCGCTTCAACATAGGCGTCTCCCGTCAGTGGCCCTTCTGGCGATCTTCTTCTCGCAACAGCAGGTACTCGATCGAGTCCACCAGCGCCATCCAGCTTGCGTCAATGATGTTCTCGCTCACGCCGATCGTGCCCCAGTGGGCCGTCCGGTCGGCGCTCTCGATGATGACGCGCACCCGCGCGGCGGTCGCGTCGCGCGGGTTGATCACCCTCACCTTGAAGTCCGCCAGGTGCATCTGCTTGAGCGCCGGGTAGTACTCCTGGATCGCCAGCCGAAGCGCCGAGTCCAGCGCGTTCACCGGGCCGTCGCCTTCCGCCACGCGGTGCTCCCACCGGCCGTCGCCGATGCGAAGCTTCACCGTCGCCTCGGTCACGGGCGGCTGGCTGTCTTCCTTCAGCACGATCGCCCGGTAGTGGTCGAGCTCGAAGAACGAATGATAGCGGCCGATCGCCTTGCGGACGATCAGGTCAAAGCTGGCCTCAGCCGCCTCATACTGGAAGCCTTCGTTCTCGCGGGTCTGCACCGTGTCGAGAATGTTCTTGAGCACCGCGCGGTCGGTGATGTTGTAGCCGACCTTGCCGGCGACGCTGCTCACGCCGCTCAGTTCGCTGATGAGCACCCGCCGCGAATTGCCCACCAGGGCCGGGTCCAGGTGCTCGTAACTGCGGGCCACCCGCTGGATCGCATGAACGTGCATGCCGCCCTTGTGGGCGAACGCCGCCGTGCCGACGAACGGCTGGGTCTCGCGCGGGATCAGGTTGGCCACCTCCCACACATAGCGGCTCAACTCGGTCATTCGGCGGCATCCCTCGTCGGAGAGGCAGTCGCGGCCCATCTTCAGCCGCAGGTTCGGCACCACGCTGGTGAGATCCACGTTGCCGCACCGCTCGCCGATGCCGTTGACCGTGCCCTGCACCTGGGTCGCCCCGGCCCGCACCGCAGCCAGGGCATTGGCCACCGCCAGGTTGCTGTCGTTGTGCGGGTGGATGCCCAGCGGCACGGTCGTGTGCCTGCGAAGCGCGGCGATCATTGCCTCGATCCGGTCAGGGAGGGTGCCGCCGTTGGTGTCGCACAGGGCGACCAGGTCGGCCCCGGCCTCCACAGCCGCCGCGATCGTCTTAAGCGCGTAGTCTTCGTTCGCGGCAAAGCCGTCGAAGAAGTGCTCCGCGTCGTAGATCACCTCGCGGCCCTTGCTCTTGAGGTAGCGCACGGAGTCGGCGATCATCGCGATGTTGTCTTCCAGGCTGACGCGCAGCACCTCGGTCACGTGCAGGTCCCACGTCTTGCCGACGACGGTGCAAACCGGCGTGTTGGCGTCGGCCATCGCGTTCATGCCCACGTCGTCGGCTGCGGCGCAGTCCTTGCGGCGGGTCATGCCGAACGCGGCGATCTTCGCGTGCTTCCATTGCCTGGCGGCGGCCTCGGCGAAGAAGGCCACGTCCTTCGGGTTCGACAGCGGGTAGCCGCCCTCGATGTAATCGACGCCGACCTCGTCCAGCCGGGCGGCGATCATCAGCTTGTCTTCGAGCGAAAGCGACACGCCCGCGCCCTGCGTGCCGTCGCGGAGCGTGGTATCGTAGATGGTGATCGTCGGATCGCCTTTACCTTTACCCATAGTTCCTGACCCTTGGCGAAAGTCACCCGTGAAGCGTCGCGCTCAGGTCATAAGAAAGAACGCCCTGAGGGCAACAGCGGAGCCGAAAGCCTCAGGGCGCATGGTTGCGAGTGGTTCGGGATCTGCCCCGGGGCTAGACGCTGGCGGCCGATGCTACGATGCCAGCGCGGACGATCCGACCGCAGGGCAGGGAATCGGCGCGTCGCCGATTTCCTGTCTGATGTCGAATGGTCCGCACGTCCAGCCTCCCGGTCCACGACCGATTAACCCTTCACGATATTTCTTTTATCGGGTTACGTCAAGAATCAGATGAGCAAAGTTGTTGCGAAACAGGACGCGGCGGCCCTTCCCCCTGAAGGTTCCGCCGCGATAGAAGGCTGCTGTTCCGTCAGCCGTCAACTGATGGATTGGGTGCCATGCCTGCGACGGCTGTTTGGTCGCAGGCATGTCTGGCTCGCGCGGGCATGGCTGGCCCGCCGTCCAAAACGGCCGGACGGCGTTCCAGCCATGGCACCCATCGAATGACGGGTGACAGACCAGTATGCAGTCGTCGCCTCATGGCAGCCGCGGCGACCGAGGCGGCGCGGTCGGGGGCGTTCCGACGGGGCCGGCTGGGCCCGCGGGCGAGTAGACCGGCGCCCACGCCTGGGCGGTCGGCGGTGGCTCCGGTTCGCCGCCAGACGGGTTGAAGACCGCGTGCCAGTTCACCCGGCCGGTGGCCTGCATCAACACGAACAGCGTTGCGATCGAGCCGATGGCGATAATCAGGCCGGTCCGCCCGACGAGGAAAAAGGCGTACGAGAAGCCGACCAGGTAGACGACTTGCGCGGCCCCGACGTAGAGCACGGCGAATTTGATGCCTGCGACCAGCCGCATGTAGGTTATCACCAGGAACGTGCTGACCACAGCGCAGACCCAGAAGGCTGCGTGGATGCTGATGACGTCGGCCAGGTAGGCCAGCAGGATGTGGAAGGCGAAGAAGCCGGCGGCGATGAACAGGTAGTGCATCGGGTGCAGCGGCAGCTTGCGGAGCACCACCACGGCAAACAGCGTGACGAAGAAGAAGAACAGGCTGACCGGCGCGAAGAAACTCAGCCGCGACGTGATCGGCCCGGCGTTGGTGCGGGCGGGCATCACGACGCCCATGGCCTGGTTGGTCAGCGCGTTGGCGTATTTCCACGTCGCGGTGGACGTTCCTTTCTCGCGTGTCGCGGGCGAACTCGGGCTGCGCGTGCCGGTCGGGTAGTCGATGTCCTCGAAGTTGGTCGCGATCGTCAGCTCGAAATCGTTCATCGCCGTCATCTGACTGCCCGCCGACGAGATGCGATACCTTCGCCCGCTTGCATCCTCGGGGATGGTGCTGCTTTCGCAGCCGTCGCCTTCCGCCAGGTTGGAGACCGAGCCGGGCGCATACAGCCAGATGTCCTGCCCGCTGGTCTTGTAGCGGACGGTGACTACATGCTCCGCCTTGCGGTCCAGCGCGATATTCAACTCTCTGCTGGCGACGGAGGCGGCGGGGATATCGACCGCCTGGCCGTCCAGCGTGACAGCCAGGTTGTCGTAGGCAGTTACTGCGGCCGGCAGGCGAAACACGAAATTGCCGACCGGGTCGGACTCCGCCTTCGCCAGGGTGTAGTCGGCGCTGAAGTCCACCGCAAACGTGCTGTACCACAGCAGCCCCTTGTATCGCTGGTCGTGCGTGATGGCTGCCCGCACGGTGCTCTTGGCTGGGGCGGCGGCTGGGGCGTCTTTCTTGGCCCCAACCCACTGCGGGGCCGTCTGCACAAGCACCTTCGGCCCCCACAGGTTGTTCATCTCCGCGGACAGCGATTTGTCCAGGTCGTTGGTCCGCACCTGGACGGTGCTGCCAAGCACGAACCAGGCGGCTGCGACGCCGGCGTAAATGATCCCGATGGCGATCAGGCGGTGAACACGCATGTCAGGCCCCTTGTGTTAGGTGACTATTTGTCTTGGTTGAGTATCTGTCGCAACAGTTCGACGTATTCCGACATCGCGGCCTTGCCCGGCGGCGTCATGCTGACGGACGTGTTCGGAACTTTGCCCTTGAACGTCTTGGTGATGGTTACGTAGCCGGCCTTCTCCAGGGCGGACAGGTGAGTGGAGAGGTTGCCGTCGGTCAGGGCGAGCAAGGCTTTGAGCTCCTTGAACTCCAGCGACTCAACGCCGGAAAGCGTGGCCATGATCGCCAGCCGGGTCCGCTGGTGGATCACCTCGTCGATCCGGTCGTGTGGGAGTGGCTTGTCCATCTACCGTTCTGCCAGTCGAATGGCGTTCTCGACTCTCCACCCGGAACCTATGGTTCCGGGCTTGGCCAAGCCCGGAATCGTAGATTCCGGGGTGCATCTGAAGCTTTCACCCGCCGTATCGCTTCCAGATGTAGGCGCCATAGATGATGTGGAAGCCGCCAAACGTCACGCCCAGGGCGACGTAGGGGGTCCACAATGTCATGCCGAACGCCATTACGGATGTTGCCTGCCAGAACGTCGCCGTGAAGATCGACGCGAGAATGAACGCGGCGCCCATCACCCGAAGCGGCGGGATGCTGAACTCGGCCACCTGCCAGCAGGTCACGCCGTAGAAGGCCATCCAGATCGGCGGGATCAGACCCCACTCGTTCGGGCCGTCGCGGGTGACGCTGCGGAACATGATGGCTGCGGTCAGGCCGACGCCGGCGACAAAGGGTGGCAGGATCGTCATCAGGATTCGCCGCTTGACCGGCGACCAGAAGGGCATGCCCTGGCGGCGCTCGCGGATTCGCGTGAGCACGATGTTGGCAGCCAGGGCCGTCACGAACACCGCCAACCAGACCAGGCAGTTGACGGCGACGGCGGCCTCGCACGGCAGGCGGCGGGAGATGTAGTTGTCGGCGAAGACGCCGGCGAGGGCGGCGAGGCCCGCGATGATGCCCGACAGCCCGCTCATGGTGGAGTAGCGGATGGGGCGTTCCATCAGTTCGCGGATAACCTTGAGTTCCTGAGCGGCACGTTCGGCGTCCATGTTGTAGTCCCGGCTTGGAGTTCGTTTGTGCCCAGACACGCATAGGCACTTTGTAATACAAAGTAGTTTGCCACAGAATTGGATAATGTCAAGGAGAATTCGAAAACGGTGGGGAAGGGGCGTCACGCGTGAGCGATGGTGCTGTCAGCGGCGGCAAGTTCTGAGAGTGTCCGATAATAATGACGCCTCCCTCAGAATAGGCGTGAGCGTTTAGGCGGCGACACGAGTGGGCCGGGGGCGGATCGTCGGCTGGGGGATCGGATGAATCCCGGGGCGCGGCTGGAAGAAGCTGACGGGGACGAATCG
>JAQTVL010000312.1 GCA_028706835.1 Phycisphaerae bacterium
CTCACCGCGGTCATGGAAGCTATAGCGGCGCGGCCCGACATATCCCAAGGCACGCTTGAGGGCGGCGTTACGGCGGCATCGGCCATACAGCAGCTCATGAACCGCGCCAACGCCCGGCTGACAGCCATAGGCGAGGCGATAGGCGCGTCATACGAGGACTTGGGCAAGGAGATCGAGGACAGGATCGTGCAGTTCTACAGCGAGACGCGGCGGTACCGCATACGCGGCGAGGGCGACACGCTGAAGTTCGGCGAGTTCCGAAACGACCAATTGAAGAAAGTCCACATCACGGCAACTGGTCAGACAGTGCCGCTCAACCAGTTCAGCCCCGATATGCTGGCAAGGTACTCCGAGGACGGAACGGAGGTTGTGCAGCCCGTCGAGGGCGAGGACTACGAAGTCTACTCGCCCGACTTCGACAGCAAGGTTAAGGTGTCCGCCGAGCTTCCGGGAGATAAAGCGTTCAACCTAACCCTCGCCAAAGAACTCCTGGCGTTGAAGGTCATAGGCCCGGAGACGCTGCTGTACGTCATCGAGCGCGGCACGTTCCCGCCTATCGAGCAACTACGTCAGCAGGTCATCGCCCAGCAGCAGGCGGCTATGGCGGCGCAGGCGCAACAGGTTCCGCAACAGGGGGTGGTGATGTAGTGCCTACAAAGTCCAAAGCCCAAATGAGGAAGTTGGCAATGCTCGAAGAGCAGGGCAAGGTTCCCAAGGGGACGTTGCACAAGTGGGCTAAGGAAACGCCCAACATGAAATCCCTGCCTGAACGCAAGGGAAACGGCAAGGGCAAGAAGGCCACCAAGCGCAAGAAGCGGTAACACATCCCAACAACCACACATCCAGGGACTCGTCATTCGCGGCGACGGGTCCTTTTCGTTTTGCCGCGACGTGTACAGCCACGACACGGTTGGTCTCCCAACACATGCGCGACGGCGCTAAAACGGAGGTTTCGACATGCCCCAAAAGACAGCCCAGGCGATAGCGGCTGAACTGGCAGCCGACGACGAGGAAGTCACTGCGGAGGAGCGGGAGGCCATCGAAAAGAGCCTCACGCCCGACAAACCCGCAGGCGAGAAAAGTGCAGAGAAGAAGCCCGAAGTCGAGGAAGCGGACGAGGACGAGGAAGAGGACGAAGAGGCTGAGGAAGAGGCGGAGGAAGGCGAGGCGCACGGCGGCCAGGAGTCACACAAACAGCCGGACAAAGTAGTCATCCCCCCTGAACTCCAGCCCGAGGTAAACCGCCTCATGCGCGAGCGCATTGCGCGTGACCGCAAAGCGCAGCAAGTCGCGGAACTCGAATCCATCTACGGTCAACCCATCGAGGTCATCCTCCCGCAGATAAAGGCGCAGCAGAAAGCGCAGTTCGAGGCGCAAGTCAAGCAGTACGCGGAGGCCAACGGCCTCACCGACGAGCTTGCGCGCGACCTTCTTGAGACAAAGACCGAGCTGCACACCATCCGCTACCAAAGCAAGCAGTCGCAGCGTCAAGCGGCGATTGCCAAGCAGAAGGCCGACATGCGTTCGGAGCCCTTCTTCAAGGAACTGGAAGCGGACGTGGACGACCTTGTAGCCGGAGATCCAAACCTCGACTTTAAGACCGCGTTCATCTACCTTCGCGGCGAGCGTGTTCCGCAACTGCTCAAGCAGAAGGAAACCGCTACCGAGCAGCGCGTCATCAGCGACGTGCGAAAGCGCGCAAAGACGAAGGTGGGTTCTCAGACCACATCGGGCGACACCACGGGCGGCCTCTCGCAACGGCAAATTCAACTGGCTAAACAGTTCGGCATCCCGCTGGACGAGTTAGCCAAGCGTGTCAAAGGAGGTAAGTAAGTTGGCGTATTTTCAGTGGACCAGGAACTTCTCCGGCAGCAACGTGCCGCTGATACAGGAGTTCCCCATAGCGACGGCAACGGCCATCGAGTACGGCGAGGTAGTGCGACTCGTCAACAGCAAGGTTGTCGCGGTCGGCACCCCGGCCACCTTCAACGAGCCTGTTCTGGGCGTGGCGGCTGAAGGTCACGACGGCGCGACCGCCGGCAGGCAGGTTGGCTTGCGGATCAAGGTTGTGTGCAACCCCAACGCGGTATTCAAGGTGAAGCCCACCACGTACCTCACGGCTACGGGCGGCAGCACCTCGACGTTCGTTGACTCCAACCTCGGCCCCGCGATCAACGACATCTACAACGGCGGCTACATCAAGGTACGGACGTGCGCGGCGGGCATCCCTGCAGGGACGCTCATCCGCATCGCGGACTTCACGGGTTCGGGCGGCACGATCACCGTGGCTACCCAGTCCTATGCGTTCGCGTCGGGCGACACCGTATACCTGTACCCGCCTCTTGACATCGTGGGCCAGACGGCCTACGACCTGAACTCCGACGGTACGGACATCGACTTCGAGAGCGGCGGAGGCGCAGGCATGATCGTATGCGGAGCCGACCCCGACGCGCAGACCGTCGAAGTCATGTTCAAGCAGCACCACTAGGCTCCCCAGGCGGTCATCTAACCCCCCAGTTTTGACGGAAGGAGTGTGACATTCTGTGCCTATTTCCACGGCAAACTTCGCCGAGCTCGAAGGCGTCATAAGGACGATCTACGACCTCGACATGAAGAGCAAGCCCGACTACGTGCGGAAGATGTTCAACGTTGAGCCTTCCTCGCGTGGCGTTGAGAAGCACTTCGGCATCGGCAACATGGGACTGATGCAGAAGTGGACGGGAACGGTCAACTACGACACCTTTGGAAAAAGGTGGGAGCAGACCTACCGCCACGAGAAGTATTCGAACGGCCTCACCATCGAGCGCGAGATACTGGACGACAAGGAGTACTCGGAGATCAAGCGGCGCACCAAGCTCCTGTCTCATTCGGTGTGGGTGACGAAACAGACGCACGGCGCGAGCGTGCTCAACAACGCTTTCGACGGCGCGTACCTGGGAGCTGACGGCAAGCCCCTGTGCTCCGCGACCCACCCCCTCAGCCCGACGGACGCGACCGCGCAGGTCAACACCGGCACCACCGAGCTTGACATCGACGCGGTGCTCGACACCAGGCGCACAATGATGAAGTTCACGGACGACAGGGGCAACCTCCTGGGCGTGAACCCGCGACTCATCATCGTGCCGACTGACCTCATGGACGAGGCGAAGGAAATCTGCAAGACGGACAGAAAGCCCGACCAGGCCGACTGGAACAAGAACCCGCTTTACGGCGAGATGGACTACATGGTCATCCCGTTCCTCACGAAGCCCAAGGCGTGGTGGCTCGTAGACCCCGACCTGATGAAGGTCTGGCTCACCTGGTACAAGAGGCGTGAACCGAAGATCGAGTACGTCAACGACTTCGACACGGAGCAGGGCAAGTACAAGTGCGTGGGGCGCTGGTCCTACAAGTGGGACGAGTGGATGTGGTGCTACGGCCACAATCCTGTGTAAATAGGCGGCTTTAGCGCGGCGACGTGCCTTTCCAGCCAGAAGGTAGGGGGCGCTTGCCTGACCCCAGGCAGGCGTCCCCTGCGTTGTCGCGCCGATTGGAAAGGGGTGTAACACAGTGACCAAGAGACACAGGCATTACCCGGTAGGGGCTACGCGCTTCGGCGAGTCCGGCGGCTCGAAGGGCATGGACTTCACCGTTTGCTCCGACACCAACGCCCACTACCTTGGACTTGACGCTTCGACCGACACATTGACGTTCGTGGGAACCTCGTTCGTGTTGACGGCGGCTTCGACCATCACCGGAAACGTGGGCATCACCGGAACCCTGTCGTGTTCAGGGGATTTCAAGGTCAACACCGATGATTTTGTGGTCGATGTGGACGGCGACATTACCCTGGCCCCAACGGGGGGAGACGTGGATATCACCGGGACCCTCTCGGCAACGGGGAACTTCGACATCAACACCACGAAGTTCACGGTCAACGCCACATCGGCGGACCTCACTTCGTACAACCAGGAGGCCGACGCGACGGGCGTAACGTGGACGGCGAAGAAGTCGCGCGCTTCGGGCGGGGCCTGCACCGACAATGACGTGGCATTGACCATCGTTGCGCAGGGCATGAACGACGCGGGCACTCCCGCGCTGCACGACTTGGCGAGCATCGACTTCGTGATGACGGACAGCGGCAGTGCGTCGGAGGACGGGCATCTCTCGTTCAAGACCGTGGTCGGTGGCGCGGCTCTGGCCGAGAAGCTCAAGATCGACGGCACGGGGCTGGTTCTGCCTGCCGCCGTGACCAAGGGTATCGTCATCGGCAGTTCCGCTAGCACCTCTGGCAGCGGCGTGGCACTCAGTGCCGCAAACTTCCAGGGGTCGGGGTTCTTCTACGACGACGGCGGTGTCGCGCTTACGGCAGGCACCTCGGTTGAGGGCGTCATGGCCCGGCTCCTCATCTCGCAGGCTATTGCTGGCAACATCGACGTGTCTGCCTCCGCTCTCCACGGTTCAACATGGGTTCGGGCCAACTACACCGGCAGCGGCGGGATGAGCGGCCTTTGGGGTCAGTTCTCGGTGCCTACGGGGGTCACGGTTATCAACAGCGCCGTGGGCGACGCGGATATGTCCGGCGGTCATTTTTCCGTTAACTTCCCGACCGGCGCGACTCTGGCGTCCGGTTCTCGGGCGGCTGGCGTTTCAGTTGGCGGCAATCTGGGCGGAACGATTACAGGGGCGCTCATCTCGGGCTTGAGGGTCAGGGCACCGTCAGCCGGAACCTGGACCTACGTGCTTCACGCTGATGCGGCGGCTGCTGCAGCCTCGAAGCACGGGATCTTCATTGGCGCGTCCGCTGCCAGTGCGGGTAGCGGCATACCGTTGGATGCTGTCAATTACCAGGGCAACGGTTTCTTCGCTGACGACGGCGGAGTCGCGCTTACGGGTTCGACCGAGAACGTCATGGTGCGGTACGCTATCACTGAGGCTATCGGCAGCGGAGCCGTGTCTGCCAGCGCCTTGCACGCTTCGCAGTGGGTATACGCCGACTACACGGGTAGCGGCAACCTGTCGGGCGTCTGGGCTCATTTCCTCGTACCTACCGGGGTGACCATTGACAACTCCTCCGGCGCGCGAGCAATCGCAGCAGCCTTGCACGCCTCGCTGGACCTGGCATCCGGCAGTACTCTAGCGGCAAGTTCCCAGGCTGCTGGTGTCTCGGTAAGCGGGAACCTGGGCGGCACCATCACGGGAGTCGCTTCGGGTGTGCGCGTACTGTCGCCATCGGCGGGCGAGTGGACCTACGGCTTCGACACTTACGGCATGGGGACTCCGACGGCTGACATCAGGCTCCTGAATGGTGAGACGATAGACAACCTGACCGACGGCAAGATCCTGCTGACCGCTACAACGGTAGAGACTTCGGGCGTACTGAACGCAATAGGCAACCTCACCGTGGCGACCAACAAGTTCGTGGTCACAGCGGCGACGGGCCAGACGACCATCACTCACACCAGCGATTCCACCAGCGGATCGGTCAACGTGGAACCCTTCGTCATGTCAAGCACGATGACGGGGACCGGCGGCGTCGGCGGGCGCGCCAGGTTCGCGCTCGGCGCGACCGCGGCTCTCGGCGACTGGGCCAACGCCCTGAAGGCCATCACCACGTTCACAGGGGCGGGCAGAGTCACGGGCATGGCCTCGGCGCTGTGCGCTGAAATGGTCCTCTCCGCCGCTACCACCCAGGGAACGTATGCGCCTCTTGAGTCCGAGCTGAACAT